>CATOOV010000044.1 GCA_951801955.1 uncultured Lachnospiraceae bacterium | reverse complement strand
CAGTTTCTTTCTATATTTGCATACAAAAATTATATGGTACTGTAATAAATACTTGTGTCTGTTTTTAGATTTCCATGTTCCCATAACGCAAGTATAACACAAACCACCACGTTTGGCTACCTTAACCACCGTCTAAAGCCAGTGGGATTGCGGTAGCCATTTTTTCAATGGAAGCAGACTCTTTGTTATTCAAATATAATTTTTTCTGAATAGAAAGACTGGTGGCAAAATCATTTATTTTTTTCGCCAAAATTGTAAACTCCACAGAACTGTCACCCAAAAATATAGAAAAATCATCTAACATCAGCTTTATCAAATATTCTCCCTTTGGTAAACACAACTTCTTTTCTGCCAAAAATTCCTCCGTTGCCAGTTTCAGTTTATCACGATATAGTATTTTAGGGTTTCTTCTTCTATTCCTTCTTTGTTTTTGATTGTCTCTGAATTTGGCTCCTCTGGCTTTGTTTCTTCTGATTGTGTTTCTTCTGGTTCCTCTTCAGCTTTCGGGTTTTTTGGTTTTGGGGTTTCGTCCTCCTTCGGGGTTTGCTCACCGTCTTTTCTGCCTTCGTCTGAAACATTTGCCAGTCCATCTGCTGCGTCTTGGAAATTCTCCTCTTCTCCATCTGCTGTGTCTTGGAAACCGTCCTGTTCCTGACCCGCTGTATCTTGGAAATTCTCCTCTTCCCCATCCTCCATTTCCTCTTGCATATTGGTTTTGGATACCTGCTGCCCATATTCTGCTGATACGTTTACCGTACCCGTCTGAAATAACATAAATCCTGCCAAAGCCACAGCTAAAATCCGTGTTTTCCTAATATTCTCCCTCCCACAAAACTCTCCTTATTTTACTTCCAACAATCCACTGGCGTTTTCATGGCAGTATATGTGCCGTTTTTGAGCAAATTCAAGTCCAAATACCTAAACATTTATTTTGCTGCATAAAATTTTTGTAACTATTCAGCTCCCCCTGAAAATAGCAATTCAGAACGTTCAAATTTATTTGAAAAGGGATGAATTGCTATTTCCAGGGAGGTGATAATCCTCTCAGCCACAGACAGAAGCCTTGTAAGAGGCGAATGACAGCTTTGCTGGCATGTCTGTGGCTTGGGGTTCTGAATAGTTATAATTTTTTATACACGCCTCGCCTGAACTGTTACGAATTATCACTATTATACAGCAGCTCACAAAATTTCTCAAGAATTATCCCATTGACAAAGCATAATACATATGATATTCTTAAAAGACTCTTTGCACTGCATATTAATCTACAGTACAAACTGAGCAGACCGTGGCAAAAGCCATGGAGTCGGGTCGCGGAAGTGACAGTGGAATCTTTTATCCATGGGACAGTAGTTACAAATACTGGCTTATGGATTTTTTCCTATATAAGAAAACGAAAATGCACACACACACAAATTGTTCAATCCATTCTTAGAGGTAACTGATTATGAAAGAGCATCAAACAGATAAAAAATCAAATCATACCTTGGAGGCTGATTTTCAAAAAGAGGCAAATAGAGTAGCACTCGTTACAATTATTGGAAATGTTGTGCTTTCTATCCTAAAACTTCTTGCCGGAATTCTTGCACATTCCGCCGCGATGGTCAGCGATGCCATACATTCCGCTTCCGACGTATTCAGTACCGTTGTGGTGATAATTGGCGTAAGGCTTGCTTCAAAAGAATCTGACAAAGAACACCCTTATGGACATGAACGCCTGGAGTGTGTCGCCGCCATTCTCCTCTCGATGGTCCTTTTTATTACTGGGCTTGGAATCGGAGCGGAAGCTTTGAAACATATTTTCAAAGGTGACTTTGAACAGTTACAAACACCAGGGATCCTTGCCTTTGCCGCAGCCATTGTGTCGATTGCCAGCAAGGAAGGCATGTACTGGTACACCAGATATTATGCAAAGAAAATTGACTCCAGTGCATTGATGGCTGATGCATGGCACCATCGTTCCGATGCATTTTCCTCCCTGGGAGCTTTAATTGGAATCGCTGGTGCAAGGCTTGGTTTTCCCATTATGGACTCCATGGCAAGCCTGGTTATCTTTTTCTTTATTGCAAAAGCGGCGTATGATATCTTCAAAGACGCCGTTGATAAAATGATAGACTGCTCCTGTGATGAAGAGACAGAACAGCAAATCTATGATTGTGTCATAAAACAGGAACACGTTATGGGAATAGATTTACTCCAGACACGGGTGTTCGGCAATAAAATATATGTAGATGTAGAAATTTCTGTAAACAGTTCATTTACCCTAAAGAAAGCACATGAAATCGCTGAAGAAGTCCATGAAACGATAGAACAGAATTTTCCAAAGATCAAGCACATTATGGTACATGTGAATCCAGCAGAATAGGCATCACATTTTTAATAATACAGAAAGAAAAACCCTATGAATTTAGCATATTCCATCACACAAAACGAATTATTAGAAATCCTTTTAAACATAGCGCCCGTGCGCCCGGTATTTATCTGGGGCGCGCCAGGCATCGGCAAATCCGCACTTGTCGAGAAATTTTCCATGGAAGTTGGGCTTGACTGCGTTTCCCTGCTGGGAAGCCAATTAGCGCCGGAGGATATTATTGGTATTCCACAGATCAAAGGAGATACCTCCGAGTTCCTTCCTCCAAAAATGATCGCCAGGAAAGAACCTTATGTACTTTTCCTAGATGAACTCAACGCCTGCTCCCAAGAGGTCCAGAAGGCATTTTACAGTTTAATCCACGAACATCGGATCGGGGAATACCATCTGCCGGCAGGAAGTATTGTGATAGGCGCCGGAAACCGTTCCCAGGATGGGGCAATTGTAAAAACCATGTCTTCTGCTTTAATCAATCGAATGTTCCATGTGCAGATGACCGTAAATCCAGACCAATGGATTACCTGGGCTTACGAAAACCACCTGCATCCATGGGTGATTGATTATATTACCCAGAGAAAAGACCACTTGTTTTGTGAACCTCCTAAAAACGAAGAACCATATTCCACGCCCCGTTCCTGGCATATGTTAAGCGACGCCTTGAAAGAATACAGCGCTGGGGAAAAAGAATTATCGGAAAATATGCTGCGTGTACTTGCCTATGGATGCGTCTCATCCAAACATGCAGGAATGTTCCTTGCCTACACAAAACAGCTTGGCAATAAACACTTATTAAACGACATTATCAAAGGAACTGCAAAATGGCCTGCAAAACCACAGGAACGGGATGTTCTCTATTTTGCCGCACAGTCTTTCCGTGCCAAGCTGATTCATGAATTGCCTGAAAATAAACAGAAAATGAACAAGGAAGCACAATATCTTGCCCACAGGGCAAAAGCATTGATGAAAGAACTGTCCCAGATTAATCATGAGGTCGCCCAGATGGTAGTATCTGCAGACGAAGGAGAAGTGCTGCCTGACTGGTTTTTGGTGGAAATCGTCCGAGATCTTCCACGCCTTGCAAACACAAGTCAGCAGCAAGAACGCCGATAGCGTTCTTGAACCACAAAAATATTACTAAGGCGGTGAAATATTGATGAATTACGCAGAATAACTTTCTATCTGTAATGCAAAAGATTGGGCTGCAGCGAGCGCTGCAATGATTGATGGCAACGTAGCTGGTAAAAATTTAGCCAAATAAAAACGTCAATATTTCACCACCTTAGTAATACCTTATACAGAAATGAGTATCATTTATTATGAAGAACCAGAAAAAATCCCAACAACGTATCTCTCCTGGAGAGCAGCGCTTAAACCAGGGTCTTTCCCTCCATAAAAACCACCCGCTTTTTTCAAAACTAAACGGGATGTTACACATTCGCAGCAAACAAACGATGGGAAAGGAAACTGCCGCTATCGTAAGAAGCAACGGCGATATTTTCTTAAACAAGGACGCTCTCCTTTCCCCTATGGAATGGGCGTATACAATCGCCCACTGCCAACTGCATCTTTCTTTTGGACACTTTGATGCACAAACAATGCCTGGCTATGAAAAAGAATTGCCTGACGGCTCCCGAAAATGGGTTGTCTCATGCAGCGAGACATTCTGGAATATGGCATGTGATATTTATGTGAGCAAATTTTTATTTGATGTAAAATTTGGCACGCCTACCTGTGTAAATCCTGCCTCCTCTTTTCCAGGAAGCCTGACAGATGAAAAAAAAATCTATCAATATTTAGTAGAACATGGATATTCCCAGCAGAACCACACCTTTGGAACAGCTTCCCCTGGCGTCATGGATATGCAGGGGCTTGAGAAACCTCTGCTTTATGACAAAAAGAAAAACGAAAAGAATGAGGATATCCTTAATTTTGCCTACGCCTTGGCATATTCTGTATCAGATGTAATCAGCGAGGCTGGCGGACACCACCCTTCCAAAAACAGGGCTTATACGAAATCGGAACGTGCCGCCCAGTGGTTTATGAACCATTACCCCCTTTTAGGGGGGCTTGCCGCAGGATTTCAAATTACGGAGGATTACAATGTATGTCAAAAAGAAGAAATCTCTATCGCTGCCGTAAATGTGGCAGAAGGCATTATTTATGTCAATCCTGCTGCCGGTCTTTCGAAAGAGGAATTAAAATTTGTGCTTGCACATGAATTTCTCCATGCAGGGCTTTGCCATCAGGATCGCTGCCAAGGACGGGATCCTTATCTGTGGAATATTGCATGCGACTATGTCATCAATGGCTGGCTGCGGGATATGGGCATCGGGGAACTTCCAGAACGAGGACTACTTTATGATGAATCTCTGAAAAATATCTCAGCAGAACATCTTTATGACCAAATTGTAAGGGATTTAAAGAAGTATTCCAAGTTAGACACGTTTCGAGGGTATGGAAAAGGAGACGTGATTACAGGCAGATACACTGGCAGCTCCGCCGGCATACCTGCAACATCCTTGGATGAATTTTACAAAAACGCACTGCAAAATGGATTGGAATACCATAGCCAGACAAACCGGGGATATATTCCTGCTGGGCTGATGGAAGAAATCCGCGCCCTTTCCATGCCGCCGATTCCATGGGACGTGGAACTGGGCAACTGGTTTGACTGTTATTTCCCCCCGCTGGAAAAACATTATACCTATGCAAGGCCCAGCCGCCGGCAGGGAAGCACGCCAGATATTCCTAGACCAAGTTATGCAGCAGCAGATATCCCAGGATTCAGCCGGACTTTTGGTGTCGTAATTGATACTTCCGGTTCCATGGGCGCCAAATTGATCGGCTATGCCCTGGGCGCTGTGGCAAGTTACGCCCAAGCAAAAGAAGTTCCTTTTGCCCGTGTTATTTTCTGTGATGCAGACGCTTACGATGCTGGATATCTGTCCCCTGACGAAATCGCCGGGCGTGTGCAGGTAAAAGGAAGAGGCGGCACTTGCCTTCAGCCAGGTGTAGACTTGCTTCAAAAAGCTTTCGACTTTCCCAAAAATGGTCCCATCCTCATTATTACTGATGGCTACATTGAGAATCACATGGATATCCAGCGTGAGCACGCTTTCCTTGTCCCAAAAGGAAGAAGGCTGCCCTTTTTGCCGAAAGGAAAAGTATTTTATTTTTCAGATATGTAGTAATCTTTTATGCCTCACTTCCTTTTGAGGCCGGACTCTTGCCTTAATCTGAAATAGCCTGGCATGTTGCAGGCGCCTGCCTGTTGTATCCCATAAAAATCATCTGATATAGTCCGACATTCTGCAGGCGCCTGCTGCGCCTGCCTGTTGTATCTCACAAAAATTTTCCTGGTAAATCCCGCCAATGGCAAATACTGGGATCTGCACGCTGGCACAGACCTGTTCCAAAAACCCTATTCCTCTTGGCGGGAGCCCCTTTTTGCAGTCGGTAGAAAAAATATGTCCTGCTGTGACATAACAAGCCCCCATCCTTTGCGCCTCTTTTGCCTGTTCCACAGAATGAACAGAAGTACCAACATGTAAACCCACACATTTTCCAGTTCTTTGGTAATCGCGAAATATAGGAAGGGGCAGGTGCAGCCAGCAGCTGCCTCCTTTAACTGCCGCCGCAGGATAAGTATGCGGAATCACCAGCGCTGGTTTTGATTTTTCCCTCTTATTTTTTTCCTTCTTTTCATAAGCCTTTACTTTTTCACACAGCCCAGCAAATAATTCTATATACTCGGTTTCTGATAACTGTTTTTCCCTTACAATCAATAGGTCTGGCTTTTCATTTTTTCCCAGGAACTCTTTTTTTCCAACCGCAATCCCTGCCAAAAAATCCGTATACTCCTCCTGGTCTTCTGCACCTGGAAAATGAGAAAGTAAATTACTATAAGCAGCTTTTGGCTTTTGGGATAAACGATACAGTTCCCAGTTGGAAACTGCCACCTGCAAAAAGGAAGGACAGGGCTTTTCTTGGAATAATTTCACCTTGTCAGACATATACATAGTCATTCATGACAGGCTGTAATCCCTGCTCTTTGATGGCGCAAACTACCTGCTCCACATTCCGGTTATCAGCAATTTCAAATTGATTGTCTCCCTGTTCTTTTACTTCTTCGGAATGGCTTCCAATTCCAGTACTTACGCCTGCAGAAATTTTTGTGGCTGCCACCCCAATAACATGGTCACGAAACTCCTCCCGCTCCCTAGTAGAAATTGTCATCCCGGCAAAAGGCATAAACAATCGGTACGCACACATAATCTGCATTAACTGCCGTTCACTTACCTCTTTTCCCCCCAGAGGTTCCACCACTGGAATCGTCTCTTTTTCCTTGTATTGCCCCCCGCCAGAACCCAAATCTGCCTTGCCAGAACCCAAATCTGTCTTGCCAGAACCTTCCATCGTTACAATAGGGCGCAGTCTTGGGCAGGAGAACGAAATCTCCGCATAAGGATATTTGCGCTGAATATAGTAAGCATGAAGCCCTGTAGCAAAGGCATCTTTCCGAAAATCAGAAAGCCCCAAAAGCGCCGCAAACGCTACTCCCCGCATGCCTCCCATCAAAGCCCGCTCTTGGGCATGGAAGCGATAAGGAAAAATACGTTTATGCCCGGCAAGATGAAGCGACTCATATCTCTTCTGATCATATGTTTCCTGAAATACCGTCACATAATCGGCGCCGCACTCCCGCAGATAAGTATATTCTGAAGAGTTCATAGGATAAACTTCAATTCCAACCATGCGAAAATACTTCCGCGCCACCTTACACGCCTCGCCTATGTATGTGATATCTGACTTTGTATGGCTCTCCCCGGTCAGAATTAAGATTTCTTCCAAACCCGTACGGGCGATCGCTGCCATTTCCTGCTCTATTCCTTCTTTACTTAACTTCATCCGATGGATCCTGTTATGGCAGTTAAATCCACAATAGATACAATAATTTTCACAGTAATTAGAAATATAAATCGGTGTGAACAGATAAACGGAATTGCCAAAATGCTTTTCTGTCTCCTGTTTCGCTTTTTTTGCCATTTCCTCTAAAAAAGGTTCTGCCGCCACAGAAAGTAAGGCGCCAAAATCTTCTATAGTTCGGTTCTCATTTTCCAGTGCTTTTTTTACATCTTGCGCCGTATACTGCCTTGCCTCATATGTTCCCCTGGCTTCCAGAACCTTATCGAGAATATCAGAATCTATCTGTTCCATGCCTTCTAAATACTCCATATGGCTGACTTGCCGTTGTAAATTTGTATCCATACTTCTCTACACCTCCCGCTCATCCTTCAAAAACCCTGCCAAGGGTGAAAATTTCTCTAAATTCAATTTCATATTTCTCCAAGCCTCCCATTAATCCCTTAAAAACCCTGTCAAGGGCGAGGATGCTTCTCCGCCTCTTTCTTTCACTCTCCCAAGCCCAGACAGGTAGCCTTCCCTGCCTGCTTCAATGGCTTTTCGAAACGCCGACGCCATCTTAGGAATATCTCCTGCCGTGGCGATTGCGGTGTTTGCCATGACTGCCGCCGCACCCATCTCCATCACTTCACATGCCTGGGAAGGACGTCCAATCCCTGCATCTACAATAATCGGAAGGTCAATCTCATCAATCAGTATTTGGATAAATTCTTTTGTGGCAAGCCCTTTGTTGGAACCAATCGGAGCGGCAAGAGGCATGACTGCCGCTGCACCTGCATTAACTAAATCCCGTGCCGTGTTCAAATCTGGATACATATAGGGAAGCACTACAAACCCTTCTTTTGCCAGCAGCTCTGTTGCTTTCACTGTTTCCTGGTTGTCTGGCAGCAAATACTTTGAATCCCTCATAATCTCTACTTTCACAAAATTTCCGCAGCCCAGTTCACGGGATAATTTTGCAATCCGCACCGCCTCTTTCGCGTTCCTGGCACCAGAAGTATTGGGAAGCAGAGTCACGCCTTCTGGAATAAAATCCAAAATATTCCCCTCCCCGCTGGAGTTTGCCCGGCGCACGGCAAGCGTAATCATCTGTGCGCCAGCTTGTTCCACCGCCGCTTTCACCAACTCCACATTGTATTTCCCAGAACCCAAAATAAACCTTGACTGAAATTCTTGCCCTCCCAACATAAATACATCTTGTTTCATTGTGAACCTCCTCCCATAAAATAAACTACTTCAATCACATCTGCATTTTTTAATACGGTAGTACCATACGCATCCCTTGACACAATCTCTTCATTTAACTCTACTGCTACCTGCTCTTTTTGAAATCCCTCCCGTTCCAGCATCTGTGAAACAGTAAGCCCGGAGGGGTATTCTTTTATTACTCCATTGATCTTCATTAAATTCTCCTTTCCTCTGAGTGTTCACCCCCGCGAACAACTTCTTTTGCTAACGCATCTTTTGTTCCGCGCCGCGCACATTTGCGTAGAAATAGTTTTCTCTTGTGCGCGTGCGCATCCTGCCCAAAGGGCTTTTCTCATATAGGAAATTCGGAAGAATTTCCTATATGAGAAAAAAAGACCACCACGAAGAGATTACACCCGCGGTGGTGTACCCCTTCGTGTGGCCTTTGTCTCACACTCTGTCTGGAATTATAAAACAGATTTGAAGTGCTGTCAAGCTGTTTGTAAATGCTTTCCTATTTTTAATTAAACCCTACGACCTTCTGGGAAATCTTATAGGCGGCAACGGAAATTCTTCTTCCCCCTTTGCCTGGCAGGTTCATCGCCTGCCCCATAATGCCCCGTCTCAGATGCCAGAACAAACGCAGGTCATAATCTTTTAGATATTTCCAAAGTTCCCGCTTCTTCTGAAGATTCTCCCTAGTACCAGAACGGATGAGCATAATGGTAGAAACTACAGTGATAATCTCCAAATAATTAAACATATATTTCCGCAGTTTCCGGTTAGGCAATTTCCATAAATCCACCGTCTCTACCATGATCTTATTGACCTTGATCTGTTGGTCTATCCGCTTAATCATCACTGCCTCATTGACTGACTGGTCCTCCCTGCCAATATAATAGCGATAAAAATCCACATTCAGGTAGTACATGGTTTTTACATAGGGCAGCGGAACATACACAAACAGGTTATCCACATAGAACGTGTGCTTTGGAAGTTCTAATCCACATTCCCGCAGCAATTGGGTGCGGTATATGACAGAATGCATTAGAATATACTGCCCCTTACGGAAATGCCCTGCCTCATTCCAGCCAAAAATCTGGTTTTCTGGCAAAGTTCCCGTATATTTCATAACTTTCTTATGCTTGGCGCCTTCTTTTTCATACACAAAATTACTGATTAGCATGTCTAATGTCTGGCTGCCCCCAGACAATTGACGCAGGGTATCTAAAATTTTTTGATATGCCTCCTCGTCTACCCAGTCATCGCTGTCTACAACTTTAAAATAAAGCCCAGTGGCGTTGCGGATTCCAGCATTTACTGCCTCCCCATGCCCTCCATTCTCCTGATGGATTGCTTTTATAATCGTCGGATATTTCTCTGCATAAGCATCCGCAATGTCTGCTGTCCGATCTTTGGATCCGTCATCTACAATAAGGATTTCCACATCCTCTCCGCCCGCCAACAAAGATTCTATACAATGTTCCATATAATCTTGTGAATTATAACTTGGAATTGCAATTGATAATAATTTCATGTTTCCTCCATTCTGTGCATACTGCTCCTTAATAGGTTGCGGCAAAGTTCCCCTTTATTATACACATTTTTCGGAAAATCGCAAATTTCTTTTTCAACTTTTGCCAACATCTGCGCTTACTCTCTGGATCTCAATTTGTTCATATTTTCTTTACACAATTCTCATATTATTAACATACAGAAGTCATAATTTCCAGATATACTAGTTTTCAGAAGCGAAAGCAATTAGAAGCAACATTGTTTTAATTGTTTTTTCATAACCTTGCTGGAAGGCAAGGTCCTCCCGTTAAATTAGTGTATCCTCACTTTTTTATATAAATCTTTTTCATATGAAGGTCGATGTGAAATGCATCGGCCTCTCCTCATTTTTCAGAACACGGATCGTATCTGAGATATTTGGTGTAAGACGCAAATGCTGCCGGAATGGGATAGTGCTTTTGGGACTCTGAGACTTCTACAAAAAGCATATCGCTTTCATTTTTCGAAAGCTCATCTACCCGAATCACATAACCTGCCATATGCCATTCCACATGGGAAAAAATATGTTTTGCGGACTCTAACTTTTGAATACGAATCGGCTGTAATTTCTGTCCTTTTGCCCACAATAGCGCCTCTTCCTCTGTCAAATGCCCATCTGTATTGGGAAACTCATACAATCCTGCCAGCAACCCTTTCTTTGGACGTTTTCGGAGCACAATCCTTTCACCATCACGAATGATAAACACGGTTTTTTCTTCAATTCTTCTGGGCTTTGCCTTACTTTTCACTGGAAGGGACTGCCAGCTCTCCAACTGTTTTGCTTTACAAAAATCCTGCCAGGGACATTTCTCACATTGGGGAGCGCCACTTGGCACACAAACGGTAGCTCCCAACTCCATCAATGCCTGATTAAACGCACTGGCATGATCTTTTGGCATAACCTTCTGCAAAGCTTCCTCTACCCTGGTACGCACAGACTGTTTCATAATATCAGAATCGTCTGCCGTCACCCTCGCGATCACCCGCAATACATTTCCATCCACCGCCGGAACTGGAATTTTATAGGCAATTGATGCAATTGCTCCCGCTGTATAATGCCCAATCCCCTTTAATTTCAAAAGTTTTCCATAGTCTGCTGGAAGCTTCCCATGATATTCCTCCATCACTGTCTTTGCCGCAGCCTGCATATTACGCACCCGGTTGTAATACCCCAGTCCTTCCCACAGCTTTAACAATTTTTCTTCTTCACATTCCGCCAAATCTTGTATGTTTGGCAGTGTGGTGACAAACCGTTCAAAATATGGTTTCACTGCCTCCACCCTGGTCTGCTGCAGCATAATCTCTGATATCCACACCCGGTAAGGCGTAGGCTCTTCCCGCCAGGGAAGCGCCCTGGCATTTCCTTCAAACCACTTCAGCAGTGGATCTACAATTCTTTCTAACGGAAAATTTTCTAACATAGTTACCCTCAATTTTGTTTTGTAATGTTCTTTAACAAAAATTCCTTCCCATTTCACAGCTTCTGTTTCAGGACGTATCTGGACACCAATTTTTACTGCTGATACGAATTTATTGTTCACCGCCTATAGGGACAAAATTCATCTCCCATGCGATGTATTGTGTAAAAATTTTTTTCTGGCTTTGCCAGTCACATGTTCCACAACCAATTTAAAAACCTTTGTCTGTGGTATAATGGCATGATTAAATGGAAATGCCTCCTGATGGTAGTGTTCCATTAAAATAGATAACGCTTTCTCCGCTTCCTCCTGGGAAAGTACTTCCATGCGCCCCTTCCCAATCACGCTTTCATATTCCATAGTACAGTTACCATGTTCTGTATCTGTTACCAGACGATGCCCGCAGTCCATTTCAAAACTCGCCCTGTTATCCTTTTGCATCAAATCATACTTCATGCCCTCCATGGCACCATGAAAATATAATTCTATTGATTTGCCATTTACAGCCATACCAAAATTAAGAGGCAGTATGTATGGATAACCATCATGATTTAATGCAATCCGGCATACGTCACATTTTTTCATAATCGCAACTATTTCGTCAAATTCCTTCACTTCCCGGTCTGTTCTGCGCATATCACTTCCTCCTTTTTTATTCGTCCCCACAAGCCTATTAATGTTATCCCCAAGGGCACCCCCATCATGCCATAAGTCATACCCAAGCGCCGCCCATGAGGCAATTCGGCGTGCCATAAGGTTTATAAATCTAGGCGCATAAAAATTGTATCGTCCGATGGGCTTTCATTATAACAGGGTATCTCATAAAAACCAACTTCTTGATAGATGCGGACTGCACTTTTTAAAAATGGAAGGGTATCAAGCAGCATATAAGTATATCCTATTCCTTTGGCATCTGTTATGACCTGGTGTACAAGTTGGCTGCCGATTTGTTTTCCTCTAAAATTAGGTCGGACATAGAGACGCTTCATTTCACAATTTTTGTAATCCAACCTTCTCAATCCAATGCATCCTGCCAGTTTTTTCTGATAATAAGCCAAATATAATCTGCCGTCTGGCAGTCCATATTTCATTTCTAAATCTTCCAATTCCTCGTTATAATGCTGAATTTCAAGATATTTCTGAAACGAAGGTTCTTTTTCACTCAGCATATTTGTGTATTCTGTAAATAACGTATTGATTTCTTCCTTATAACTATACGCAGGAACTATTTCTAAATCCATTGTAAACAGCCTCCCATCTGATAGCATGTTATCTCTGTATTATATCATCCGCCTGTCTGTGGAACAAGTTTTTTCTATAATAAAACAATTCCAGAAATACAGCCCCTGCTGATCGCAGAAGTAAAAAGAAGATTACACGCCCATGTGGCATTTTCCTACTCGCTCCAGCCGCTCTCCCAGGCGGCTGACAATTTCATTGCTGATAGTTCCTGACCACTGTGCCAAGTCCTCTGCGCGGATTTCCAAATCACCTGATTTTCCAATCAGCACTGCCTCATCCCCTGGATGAACTTGGGGAATTTCTGTCACATCCACCATCATCTGGTCCATACAAATCCGCCCGACAATAGGCGCCATTTTTCCATTACACAGAATATACCCGCTGTTTGACAAATTTCTCGGCAGACCATCTGCATATCCAATGGTAAGCACTGCAATCCTCCGGTTTTCTTCTGCGCTGTAAGTTAGCCCATATCCTGTGCCCTCCCCCTGATATAAGGTTCGTATGCTTCCCACCCGTGCCTTTAAAGAAAGTACTGGTTTTAACGTAATTTCCTGATAGAGCCTGTCATTTTTTTCACTTAAAACGCCATATAATGCGATCCCCACCCTTGCATAGTCAAAACAATACTCGGAATAATTTAAAATCCCATAACTCCCCTGCAAATGACATTTAAAATCATGGAACCCCTGCCTGTGAAGTTCCTCAACCACATAGTCAAAATGCCGAATCTGTTCCAAAGTGTAAGCGCGTGCCTGTGTGGATTCTCCGTCTGACACACACAGATGGGAAAAAACTCCTGTCACATTGAGATTAGGAATTTGGAATATTTTTACAATTTCCTCCAAATGTTCCCAGCGTTCACCCAGCCGGTGCATTCCTGTGTCAATTCCCACATGGACTGTAAATCTGCGTCCGTCTCGTTTCAGCTCCTGTGCATACACCCCATCCACCACCGTCTGTGTCAAATCATAGGTAAGCAAATCATCAAACTGGCTGGGATGAGTATAACCCAATACCAGCAATTCCCCAGTAATACCTCCTTGACGGAGTTCTATCCCCTCAGAGGCAGAGGCAACACAAAACGCATGGATCCCTTGTTCCTGCAGGGCTTTTGCTGTCAATACGGCTCCATGCCCATAGGCATTTGCCTTCACGGCAGGCATTAAGGCACAATCCCAGGGCAGAAGCCTACAAAATTCCGCCGCATTATGTTTCAAATGTTCCAAATCTAATTCAATCCATGCCCTGCCTTTTTGATACATACTTTCCCTCCTTCTATCGCCAATGAATCCTTTCACTTCCCTTGCGCCCTGTTGCCGTATCCTTTCTATCCGCTTGTCTTATGCCCTGTTGCCGTATCCTTTCACTTCCCTGCCCTGTGCTGTGCCACTATATCCTTTCCAGAAAAAACCTCTTTACTGCTGCTATGGCAAAAGACAACAGCACGGAAACTGCAACTACTGCAAGATAATGTATCAATGACTGTTCCACAAATAGTTTGGTCATTTTCAATACCCCTGCGGCGCCCCGCACAAGCACGATGCACAAGGGATGAAGAATATAAATATACATAGACATGTCCCGTGCAAGTTTAATCTCCCTTCCCTTTATAGAAAGCAGCCACTCAAACAAGAAAAACATGACGGGAACCAACAAAAAATACATACTATTATGTTTTTGCCAATGAAAATGAAAACTTAAAAATCCTTCTGACAACATCAAAACCAAGGAAATAACAAATCCCAATCCCGCCTGCTCTTTGGAAATCCTTACCTTTCCATTGGCAATCACCACTCCCATCCACAAAAATAAGGGCGCAAAGAAAATTCCATTTCTGGTATAGGAGCTGATTTCAAATATTCCTTCATACACTGTTTTTATAAAAGGGATTTTACTGATGAGAAAATAATAACTGTCTCCAAACACTCCTGCCACATACAGTACAAACACGATTCCAGACACCATCATTGGAGTGCAGATCTTAAGTAGCGCCATCAGCAAGAGGCATCCCAAAATAACCGCTGGCAAATACCAAAGATGATAAAAAGTTCCATCAAAAAAAATCTCTTTCAGCCATCCGCCCACACTGTCACTCACATTGTCAGAATAAATTTTCAATGGGAGATACAACAATGTGGAAACGACATACAGAACTGTTGTTTTTCTTAGAAACTTTCCAATATTGCTCTTTCCTTCCCTAGCCGAAGATTTAAATTCTTTTAAACGATACGGATTCCCTATGCTGCAGATTTTGCCAGCCTTTCTTTGATAAGGCGCCAGTACAAAAAAACCCGTTACCATCAGAAAAAACGGGACTCCAATCCTGCCAAAGCAATAAGTCACAAAAAAATCTGCCGTATTACTTAGGGAATCCAGAGGCGCCGTGTGGATTGCAACAATCAACAATGCAGCTACCAGCCGGAAATTGTCGATTGCCGCATAATTTTTTTTCTGTCTCATCTACTTCTCCTATCCTTGTATTTCCGGGGCACGTCACTTCCCCATCCTGCCCCACGATCTATGTAATGACAAATCCGTCCATATTATGATTGCATACAAAGAAGCCTGGATAAGATCTCTTCAAAGGAAATGCCAACTGCTTTGAGCATATTTGGAAAACGGCTGTGTGACGTAAATCCAGGAATGGTATTTACCTCATTAAAATAAATTTCACCATCTGTTGTAAGGAACATATCCACCCTTGCAAAATAACTGCATCCCAGCCCACGATATATTTTCATTGCCGCTTCCTGGATTTCTTTTGATTTCTCCTGGGAAATCCTTGCTGGGACATGGATTTTGGAAGACTTAAGGGTGTATTTCTCAGTATAATCAAAAAATCCGTCTGATAACTCAATCTCATCTACTGCCCCAACGGTCAGTTCCTCCGTTCCCAAAACCGCGCACCCCACCTCAAAGCCAGAAATCATTTCTTCCAAGATCACCTTGGAATCATAAGAAAATGCATGTTCCACTGCTGCCTGCAGCTCCTCTTGTTTTGTAACCCTTGTAATTCCAAAAGAAGATCCCGCGCGCAAAGGCTTTACAAATAAAGGATAACCCAGTTCTTTTCCATAGGCTTCCACCTTCTTCTGCGCTTCCACTTTGGTAATCGTATAAGATGCAGGAACTTTAACGCCGCATTCTTTTGCCAGGCGATGCGCCGTTTCTTTGTCCATACAAACTGCAGAACTCATGGTATTACAGCCAATGACCGGAATCTGCGCCAATTCCAATACCCCTTGCACGGTTCCATCCTCGCCGTTTTTACCGTGTAAGATAGGCAGCGCTTTGTCAATTGGCAATTTTTCCACGCCATTGTCTTTTAAAAGTAAAATTCCATGGAGGTTTTTATCCGGAGACACCACAACGGGAATACAATCCTGTTCTGTCTTCCAGGTATCTTGCGGGATATTCTCCGGCTTTCCCTGATACAGATACCACATTCCTGTTTTGTCTATTCCAATCAAAATAATCTCATATTTTTCTATATCCAAATGTGTAATAACTGCATAAGCAGACTGCAGTGAAACTTCATATTCACTGGAACATCCTCCAAATAAAACAGCAATTCTTTTTTTTCTGTTATTTTCCATAAATGACTTTCTCCTTTTAATTCCTAATTTCAATTCCTTTTAAAACGCCGCCAGTGATTTGACGGAGCCGCGCGGATTTTACTAGGTAAATATAAGCAAATACAGCCACAAACTCCACGCTAAAATTTACAAAACCAAGTTTAAATTTGCTCTTATCTTATCCCTGGCAGATGACAGCCTTGTGACTTTCAAATGACAAAATCGTCATATACTGCAAGCGCGCATTCTGGATTTCTTATGTAAGACCCCTTGTGTGCGTGTGCATTTTCGTGTTCTATATTAGGAAAGTTTAAAGAACTTTCCTAATATACAAAAAAGAATCCAGTATGCTTCATAATTAATTTTACGGAACATGCCGGATTCATGTCTTAACATTCTGTTGCTTCTTTCCTAATATAATCTTAAGATACTTTTAGAATTTTTTGTATGATAATATATTAATTTTTTTCCTCACTCCTCAAGTTTGTCCTTGGGAAGTTCTACTACAAAGACCACTCGCTCCTTCTCACTCTCCGCATAAATTTCCCCTCCATGCATTGTGACGATCTCCCTTGCAATGGCAAGACCCAATCCAGCTCCTCCTGTATTGGAAGTACGTGCTTCATCCATCCGGTAAAATTTCTCGAATATGGAGGTTAATTTTTCTTTTGGAATCGTCTTGCCATGATTTTGGAACCGAATTACAATCCGGCCTTGCGGAAGTTCTTCCAGAAAAATAGCAATCTCGGTGTTCTCATAACTGTAGGCAACTGCATTTTTTAATATATTGTTGAATACCCTTGCCAGTTTTGCTGAATCTCCATAAATCGTTGTATTCTCATCACCATAAAGCTGGACGCGATTCCCTTTCTGGTTTAAAAGAGGATAAAATTCTTCCATCATCTGAAGCAGCATATAATAAAGGTCAATTTTTTCTTTCTCCAAAACAATCTGCTGGATATTATACCTGGTAATTTCAAAAAATTCATTGATAAGCTGCTCCAAACGATTCGCCTTTTCCAGCGTAATATGCACATACTTTGCTTTCTGCTCCATTGGCATATCCGACGCCTCTTCCAACAGGCTTAAATAACCAATTACGGATGTCAGCGGTGTACGGATGTCATGGGCAAGATACATGACAAGATTGTTTTTGCGTTCCTCGGCAAGTTTCGCTTCCAACTCCCGCCGTTCCAAAGTCTGGCGGAGAACATTTAATTTCTGTTCCATAGGCGCCATCTCCGGCGACAGGACAATCTCTTTGTTTTCTCCCTGAATCAATTTCTCTAGCCCTGCATCTATCTCATTGAAATACCTGGTAAACCAGGAAAGTGAGAATTGAAACAACAATAGAAAGCAAAAAGTAACCGCAAAGAAAATAATTAACGTTAGATTCTCACGCATTCCATACTGATAAATATTTCTTGCATCCAGATAATCCAAATGGAAGACATTCTGCAAAAACAGTACAATCCAATCTCCCACCCGCCCAAACCAAAAACGTCGGTATACGGTATAAATAATGCAAAAGGCAAGTACGATCATGCCAAACGTCTGAGCAAATATTTTAAATTTTAACTTTGAATAGCTGGATTTCTTTTTCTTTTTAATTTTCAATTTTATAACCAACTCCCCAGATCGTCTTGATGTATTTTGGCCGCTCCACAGAATCATTCATTTTTTCCCGCAGATGGCGGATATGCACGGTAATCGTATTGTTGCTCTTACAATAATATTCGTCTTTCCAAATCTCATGGAATAATTCCTCAGAACTTACCACCTCCCCTTTGTGCTCACAGAGAATTTTCAAAATAGAAAACTCTGTAGGGGTCAGCAGCAAGGGTTTTTCATCCAACTGGCACTCATGTGTCTTAATATTGATCACTAACCCGCCATGAATCAGCAGGGATGGATCTGCCTCTGCTGAAACCTGGGACTGGTTATATCTCTTATATCGGCGCAACTGTGCCTTTACCCGTGCTACCAGCTCCAAAGGACGGAAAGGCTTTGTCATATAATCGTCCGCTCCCAGCATCAATCCACGTATTTTATCAATCTCTTCATCCTTTGCCGTCAGCATAATTACCGGATAATTATAATTCTTACGAATTTCTTTGCAAAGCTCCAGCCCACTGATGCCTGGCAGCATAATATCTAAAATAGCCAAATCAAAGTCTGTCTTCTGAACCTGTTCCAGCGCATCCTTGGAAGAGTAACATGCCACTACGTCAAAATTTTCACTTTCCAGATAAAATGACACAAGGTCTGCAATCTCTTTTTCATCATCTACAACTAAAATTTTATCACTCATAAGTTTTCTCCTTTTTCTCTTTTTATCATATAGGATTCACATGCCAAAAGGTATTTTTATCAATTTAATCATACATAACTATTTTGAACGATATATGAACTTTCCCAAACCATTCGGACTTAAAATCACCGACCAATCCCACAAATTCCTATCTCACATTTCTTATTTTATATTGATATATGTAATATTTCTGTCAGAATTTTTATTTTGTACCAGTATATCAAATTCTCTTATTAGAATCCTCACTTATTTTCATTTAAAATATTAAGATTTTCCTAAGATTATTTAAAAAAATTTTGTAATATCTTCCTTCCCATCAGCAAGAATCCCCAAACCGCAGCAACGTACAGTTTGGGGATTCCATTCTTTGCCCGTATGGGCTTATCCTATCATTTTGCCTATCAGTATGACAGTATAGGCAATTTTAATTTTAAGATACTGTTTCTATGAAATTTATTTAGACACTTTGCCCACATTTTTACTTTTACTCCATATCCATCAATTCCTGCATCAAATTTGTATAATCTGTCCTCTTATCATTAATAAACTTGATCGCTGTAGAGGGATGGCTGTTTAGAATTCCTGTCAAAAAATACGGGATATCATACCCCCATACAGCTCCTTCTTCTTTTAATTTCAGCATATGCTTCTCAACAAAACGAATCATAGGCACTTCATTGTATTTTGGATTCTTCAAAAAACTGAGCAATGCTTCCAAATAGCAGTTTCCAGCCCCACGCCCCATACCGTTTACAGTTGCATCCAAAAGGCTGATTCCCATTCGACATGCCTCAATGGTATTGGCAAATGCAAGCTGCTGATTGTTATGGGCATGAATCCCAACAATTTTTCCCGCAGGCTCCGCAATCTCTACATATTTCTGGGCAAGTTTTGTAATCTGCTCTGGATAGAAAGAACCAAAACTATCTACCAGATAAATGACATCCACAGAACTTTTTGCCAACAGCCTAAGCCCTGCGTCTAAATCATCATTATTCACTTTGGACACTGCCATAATATTGACTGTTACCTCATATCCCTTTCTCTTGACATGTTCGATCATCTCCACTGCCGTAGGAATCTGATGTATGTAGGTTGCCACCCTGACAAGATCCACCACGCTGTCCTTTGCTGGCAGGATATCTTTTTTATAATCACAACGCCCCACATCTGCCATCACAGAGATTTTTAGGGGGGATTTATTCTCTCCCACAATGGCACGGATATCCTTCTCATCACAAAATTTCCATTTACCAAAATTTTTAGGGTCAAACAACTCCTTGGATGCCTTATAGCCAAACTCCATATAATCAACCCCGGACTTTATATTTGTTTCATATAAATCCCGGACAAACTCATCGGAAAATCCAAAATTATTTACAAGCCCGCCGTCACGAAGCGTACAATCCAAAACTTTAATATCAGGACAGTAATCCATCAATGTTCTCTTATTACAATTTTCAACTGACATTGTTTTTCCTCCATTCTGTGTATCAACCGTTTTAACATGTCCTCCAATATCTCGATTCAATAATGATTCGGCTAAATTTTTAACCTTTTGAATCGGCACGTTAAATTGTTAAACTTTAAACTATTAAAGTAAATTTATCATACAAAATGAACGCTGTTTTGTCAATCGTTTCCCAAATTTATTTGTCCTTAAAAATAAAAAATTTACCTGCAATATAGTTTATGAGAACTACCAGCACATTGGAGAGCACCTTCCACAAAAGGCTGTTCCAATGCATATAGTCTACGGTTACTACCATAATCACTGTATCCATTATTCCAGTGGCAAGCCTGCATCCAAAAAATGTGGATATTTCATAACATAGTTCCCCCAATGCCTCTGCCTTGCTTACAAATACAAACTGGCGATTTGTAATATAAGCAAAGAGCACAGAGGCAACCCATGCAGCCACTGTACTGGTAACATTGCCCATATGCGCCTGGTGGTACAGGGCATAATAGCATACAATATTTACCAGTGTGGTACAGCCTCCAAAGAATAAATATAATAGTTCTGTTTTATACTTTAAGTACATGATCTTTAGTGTATCCATAACCTTCCCAACCATTTCTATGTATATGTATCACTTTACCCTCTTCACATCGTCCTCATTGGTTTCTGAAATAATAAAGTGTGGGCGATGCTTTGACTCCAAATATGTTTTTGCCACATATTGCCCCATAATACCTAAACAAAATAACTGGATCCCTCCAATAAAGATCATCACGCAAACCGTAGACGCCCATCCTGCAACCGGATCCCCGAATACTGTTTTGCGGAACACGATTGCAACCAGCAATAGAAAAGAGCAGAACGTCATAAAGATACCAAAACAGGAAGCGATACTTAAAGGAACCTGAGAAAAATTAATAATTCCATCAATGGCGTATTTAAAAAGCTTCCAAAAATTCCACTTTGTCTCTCCAGCAACACGCTCCACGTTCTCATAGGGAAGCCAATAAGTGCGGAATCCAATCCATCCAAAAATCCCTTTGGAAAATCTGTTGTATTCACTCATGGAAACTATGGCGTCTGCCATTTCCCGTTTCATCAGGCGGAAATCCCTTGCCCCGTCCACAATATCCGCATCAGATATTTTATTGATAATATGATAAAATTTTCTGGCAAACCAACTGCGCACTGGCGGCTCCCCGCTGCGGTCCGCGCGCCTCGTAGCGATGCTGTCATATTCCCCATTTTCTAAAATTTCCAACATTTCAGGGAGCAGGGAGGGCGGATCCTGCATGTCCGCATCCATCACTGCAACATAATCTCCATGGGCATTGCAAAATCCTGCGTACATAGCTGCTTCCTTGCCAAAATTCCTGGAAAAAGAAAGATATTTCACATGGGAATCTCCGGCAGCAAGACCTTTTAAAATGTCAAGGGTCTGATCTTTGGAACCGTCGTTGACAAATAACAGTTCGTAATCACAATTCATATTCTGGACAACTTTTATTACTTCCTGGTAAAAAATCGGCAGTGATTCCTGCTCATTGTAACATGGTACAATCAATGTTATCATATGTTCATCCTCCCAATCATTTCATCTCAATTAGGATACAGTTATCTTTTCCCCTAATCGTGTGGTACATCGAGTCTTTTATCACTGGAAAATTATATGTTGCAAAATCCTCCTTTACAGGACGATTCCAACGCACTTTTTTCTTTGTCCATCCATAATAACGAAATTTATGTAAACTCCAATTTCCGTCCTTATATGCCAAAGGAATCAATCTTTTTAACATTTTATAATTTTGCGGCATATGTTTTATGGCTGGCGCATATCCTATGGAACCGTCTACCTGTATGGTTATCTTTGCATCTGATACCATACAATCCAAATCCTTACAATCATCCATCAATTCCATTGTCCTGAATTCTATATAATCGTCCTGAACTTTCAGGGCATTTCCATATAGAAAGGAAAATGCAAAAAAGCACCAGCTCAAAGCCAGGCATATCACTTTTGCAGGATATGTCTTTTTCGCTGTTGATACGGCAATTCCCACAAAAGTGAGAAAGGCTCCAAAGCCATACATTGCCCTTGGATGATACAACGGTTTTACCAGCAACGGATACATGCCAAAGCATAAAAGCAGCATCAAAAGCAGGGCAAAGGAAGACATAAAAAATGCAGCTCTTTTCTCTCTCTTTGAGTCCCTCACCATAACAAACACAAATGCCACGCATAACACAAAAGTAAAAATCAGCCATTCTATCTTAAAATCGTTCTTGACACATGCAAAATATTTTTTCAAATTCGACAAGGCAACAGGAATCAGCTCTGTAAACCTAGGCATTGCATTCGAAACATAGGTCTCCCTGTGGGGCATTAGGAACAATTTATACAATATTAACCCTATAAGGTAACCCAGCATGGAAACTCCAGCAAATTTTAATATCTCCCAAAGGTCTTCCTCCTGATTCCATCGTTTGATACAGACCAGGATTACAAACATAGGAAAAATACCAGATGCCGCCTGATAAGTCGTACACATTGCAACGGTACACAAAAAAACTGCTGCGGTATACCACACATATCTTTTCTCTCGGAAAAGCAATGGAACTACAGATACCAGTACAGACAACGCCATATAGGGAGCATCATATTTATAAGAAATACATGCCAAAAAATATGGGCACAATCCAAGGGGAACAAGCGCCGCCAGATGCCAAAAAGAAAAATTTGTCTTTTCCGAGAAAACATACCATATAATACCTGCTGCAACAGCCACAAGCAAAACGGCTATGAGCTGAGATAACGGCGAATTATCCATTAAATAGTCATCTATATGTAAAAATGTGGAAAAGAAATCCGAAAGATATCTTCCATAACTTCCGCCCCAATTCTTTTTCCCTGTCAGAACCCTCCTCAAATCATCCCGATAATTAAAATCTGCCCGTATGATAGCGCTGATTCCGATAGTATATACCGCAAACAATATCATACATGGTTTTATTAGACATTGGTATGCAAGTATTGTTTTTTTCCAACCAGCCAGTTTTTCCGCTGTCATTTCTCTGTAATTTGACATAATCACTACTCCTTTTTGTATATTAAAATATTTATCTCGAATGTCTGAAAAAGTGTACCTTATGGCACGCCGAACGGCATAATGGGGCGCCCTTGGGTATACCTTATGATACGCTGGGCGGCATAGCGGGGTACCCTTTTGGTATCCCTTTTAAAACGATAGAATGGTACGTTTTTAGAACACGCATTCTAATAAATAGAAATAAAAAACTAAAAAAATGTTTTATGGGACGCTTCCATATAAGAAAGTATAGACTTTTATGTAAAAATGTTTTATAATGCTATTTGACTATCCTTGTGTCAAAAGGTACACCTTTTGGCACTTTTTATATATTTTTTTCCAACAATTTGTATTCCTGCATCTTCCGGTAAAAAGTTGATTTACTCATCTGGGCGCGTTTTAATGCCTCCTCCAAGGATATTTTTTTATATCTCCAATCCCTGACAATCTTTGGAAAATCCTTTGGGATCTTCGTTTTTGGCCTGCCAAATTTTACCCCTTTAGCCTTTGCGGCTGCAATTCCCTGTTCCTGGCGTTTTTTTATATTTACCCTCTCCGATTCTGCCACAAAAGATAAAATCTGCAGTACCAGGTCAGCGATAAAATTTCCCATCAGATCTTTGCCTTTGCGTGTATCCAGCAAGGGCATATTTATTACGCAGATATCGATGCCAATTTCTTTGGTGAGAATCCTCCACTGATTTTGTATCTCTTCATAATTGCGCCCCAAACGGTCGATACTCAATACATATAACAAGTCTCCTTTCTGCATTGTTTCCACCAATCGGACATAATAGGGTCTGTTGAAATCCTTACCTGACTGTTTGTCCATATAAATATTGGATTTTGGAACTTTTTTCTCCTGCATAGCAATCATCTGTCTGTCCTCATTCTGGCACATGGTCGACACACGTACATATCCATATACGTTTCCCATAAAATATTCCTCCTGACATAAATATAATTCCCCACATGATGTAAATATTGCACATAAAAAATATTTTTTTACTCCCCAAATGTATATAATATTACACTTATCAGAAAATTTCATACTCAAAGTACTTCCCAGGATGCCATTTTGCCGTTTCAAAAAACAAATTCATCTGAACACTTAGAAATTCTTCTGTCCCTAACACTTGGAACAACATTTGTATTTCTTTGTGCAATTTGCCAAAAAAGTTTTATAAAACAACCTTTTGACACCCGAATCCTATAGAGGAAAAAACACAAAAATCATGGAAGACCTTGCTGAACATGATTTTCGTTTTCAGTGGTTTGATGGAATGCTTGGTGCGTCCTGCATTTTGTGCTTTTGTATGAAATAAATTATTTGTGTATAATTGTATAAATTGTATATGAAATTTTGATAATTTATCAGTTTCGCAATTACCTAAACTAATATATAACACAGAAAGGAGAGTTACCATGAATTTAAGTAAATATCTCCCTCTTACAGAAACTACCTGGTACATTCTGGTAGCGCTTTTGGAACCGGGGCATGGATATTATGCAGAAAGTAGAACACTTAAGTAATGGGAAAGTACGGATTGCAGCTGGAACCATGTATGGCGCCATTGAAAACTTTTTGAAACAGGACTTGATTGAATCTGTAAAAAGTGACAACCGGAGGCGAAAAGTCTACCAAACCACAAATCTGGGGCGGAAAGTTTTAAAAATGGAGGCTGAACGCCTCCGCTATCTAGTGCAGGTGGCAGAAGACTACGGCTTATAAAATGCCAAACGGCACGATGGGGTGCCCTTTATGTACGGCTTATATCCCAATGGCATAATGGGGTGCATGATTATGCCACACAATGATTTTAAATAATAATCTCTCAGAATCCTGAGTGATTATAGCCAATTATCACTGGCAGAGAACATTGAAAAGTTAATATTATCCAAAAGAAATAAAAATGGATATGGAAAATAGACATAACTGTCGCTATGCTTTGAAAAGTGATATATAATGGTTAAGGGGTTATGCCGCTTCTAAAATCAACTTTCGCAGGGTGGATTCAAAGGGCAAATCCTAAGCATCCAAATTCTGTAGCATGACGATGTGATAGAGGCGGCAGTACCACATCTAAGTAGAGCGGTGTCTGCCGCTTTCTAATTTAAAGTCTATTTTCTCACGTTTATTGGAACGTTCTGCCGACGTCCTGGCATTGTATTCCTGTTTCCATTTTTCACTGTCGCGAGGTGGAAAATTAATCAGCCTCGGATTGTCTTTCATGGCAAGATGAACCGTTCTGCCATATTTGGAATCAGAACAGGGAGCCTGACAGGAACAGCCATATTTACGGCTTGCAAGCGGACAGCGGAATTTTAAGCGGGCTTTGGAAGGCTCAGAACCGTCATGGTTCATTTTCCGCCCGGCTCTGCAAATAGGGATTCCGTCTTTGCCAATGGTAAAGTCATCTTTGTATTTTTCTTTGATGCCCCGCTTTTCATTTAAGTCAATGAAAGGCTTTATATGATTCCTGCGGCAGTAGGTATAATAAGCCATTGCATCATGGGCGGAATCCAAAAGCCATTTGCTGACATGA
>CATOOV010000043.1 GCA_951801955.1 uncultured Lachnospiraceae bacterium | reverse complement strand
AAGCCAAACTGGCACTCTTTCACACCGTCCTGGACTAGCGCGCCGCTAACACAATTTAGCACTGCCCTGCACAAGCTAAACTAGCTTTTAACACCATTATCTGGGACATAAAGCCTGTCCATGGATAAGTGATTGACCCCTCAACTGCGGATTTTCACAAATGAACAGTCCGTATGTACCTTACTTTCAAAAGCACACACAATTATTGTAACATACTTTTTTCGATTGGCAACATTTTTTTCATGATTCTGTATACTTTTTTCCAAAAACAGGTATTTTTCTTTATCTTGGAGATGAAAAGAATCCTACAAAGCAGTAATTTCATTTTATCAAATTACGCATATTGGTTTTATTTCAGATGGGATAGGAAAGTAAAACCATGAGTGCCACGCTTCGCCAAACTGCCTGCGTTTGCGGGCGCGTTCGGATATCTTATGGACATGCCCATCAATTATCCCCGCTTTGCCTTCGTGTAAACAAATTTCTCTCAGTGGCAATCGAATCTCCGACTGAGAGAAAAGCCTCTGTAGGGTGCTGGATGTCCGGTGGACATCCGGTTCGCCCCCACCGCCACAGAGGAAAGAAACAGGGGGTAGATTTGTTTTGTCAGCAGAGCTGGTCCGAACCCCACAGTAAGAACGCCGATGGCGTTCTTGAATCCATAGGAAATTGAGAACAACCTTATATAGAGCTTCGGGTGTCAAAGGGTAATTTTTTAAATTTTTATTGGCAACTTGAACTTCTCTTATACCTGCCGCAATCATGCAAAAAAATTTTCAGCAAGTGTGACAGTTCCTACCGTTTCCACACTTCCAGTCATATATATTGTATCTGTGTCATCAATTTCTATAGTCAAGTTTCCTCCCTGCATGTGAACTGTTACCCTTTCATCCACCAGACCCATACGCTTTGCCGCTGCTGCTGCCGCACATGCCCCCGTACCGGAAGCAAGGGTATATCCCGCCCCTCGTTCGTATATTTCAATGGAAATGTTTTTTCTGTCCATCACTTTACAAATCTGCATATTTGTCCGATTAGGAAAATATGCCGCCTGCTCCACATATGGTCCCAGTTCCTTTGCCTTTTGAGGCGTTACTTCTTCCATCATAATCACGCAGTTTGGATTTCCTACAGACAGGCAAGTAGTATTATAGTCATTATCCTGAAACCGCAAATGGGCATTGACAATCTCCCCTTCCAGACCCGCCAAGGGTATCTTGGGACCGGCATATGCCGGTTTGCCCATATTCACTCGCATAATACTCCCATCTTCCTGCAAAAACTCAATTTCTACTTCGCCTGCCAACATATCCAACGTAAATTTTTTTTCTTTGACATATCCTTCATCCAACAGATATTTTGCAAAAATACGAACGCCATTTCCGCTTCTTTCTGCTTCAGAACCGTCTGGATTAAAGATACGAACTTTTAGTTTACCCTCTTCCCAAATGGGACCATACAAAAGACCATCTGCCCCTACTCCAAAATTTCTCCGGCACAGCATTTCTATATTTCTATCTTGCAGTATAAGATTATTTTTATTGGGATCTAATACTAAGTAATCATTTCCCAGACCATGATATTTTTTTAGTATAACCTTATCCATAAATTCCTCCATTCTGCACTGTAACGTCTGGTCCTTATATCTATTTTATGCTTTAAGGTTTTCCTATATACTTTCATACTTCATAATGTAGAAACGCTCTCCTCCCTTTATCCGAGTTTACATATTTTCCTATACTCCAGCTTCCAAAAACCGCCAGGGTATGTATCAGACGGATACCCTATCTGATTTCAAGACTTGTTAGTGAGCCTTGGTGCCAGATCCGAGTTAGCTTTGCTGACAGATACTTGGTCGACTCCATGCACATAAAAGGAGGCTGACATCAGCAGCCTCCAAATTTTATAAATATTCAGTTGATATACCATTATTGACGGATATAAATTCCCTGCTCTTCGATAAAAGCCTCAAGCTCATCTTGAGCATCCTGAGACCATGTTTCGTTTGACGGCGATTGTTCTTTATGCTCCTCCATCACAACTTCTTTTTTTCCTTCTGGCTCACTCATATCTAAAACTCCTCTTCTTCTGTCTCTTGAAATAATACTTCCATATCCGGCAAATCTGATGCCAAGCCTGCCTGTGGAACTGGTACATCAGCTTCCCCATCTCCCGTCTCTGCCGGGGATTGATTTGTTCCATCATCCGATGATATTGGTGGTTCCACCGCCTTAGCCTCTTCCCCATCTTCCACAGCGTGGGCAGAAATAATATCTCGTAACTGTCTGCTCTTCTCACTTAAAATCGCCTCAACTCTTTCCTGTGTTACTTCATCCATCCGATTCTTTCCAGTGGCGTCCATTCCCGTTTCTAACTGGTGCTCCAACATCTCACGTTCAGCAATCAATCTCTGAATTTCCATTGCCTTCTTTTTATTTTCCTCATCTTTGAGTTTCTTTACAAGCTCCTCTGCTGCTTTGCGGTCTTCTTGAAGCTGCTGGTGTTTTTCTTCCTGTTCCCTGCGTTCCAGCTCTTCTTTTGTAATATATACAATATTTCTGCGTTTTACTATACTTTTTGCGATTCTTTCCCGCTCGTTTCTCTTATCAATTGCGTCTTTCATGATATTCTCCTAATCCCTTTTGCCTTGCCTGATAGAGATGGAATTTTGCCACTGGGATTTGCTCGTTACTCACCACTTATAGAAACGTGAGCCATCTCCCATCTAATATAAAATTCCAGTGGGACAAGGCACTAGTGTGCTAGCACATTTAAATTAAATTCTTTTCTTTCATAAATGAGTATACCACGAAAATTACATGAATAAAAGTAGTAAATTACGTGCATTCTTTTAATACACTAAACTTTCCGGAGGTAACATCATGGCTGCATACAAAGTAGAAATCTGCGGAGTAAACACTTCAAAACTCCCTGTATTAAAGGAAGAGGAAAAAAATACTCTTTTTTCCCGAATCAAAGCAGGGGATATGGAGGCGAGGGAAACTTATATTAAAGGAAATCTCCGTCTGGTCTTAAGTGTCATTAAACGTTTTTCCAACAGCAACGAAAATGTAGATGATCTGTTTCAGATTGGCTGCATTGGGCTCATCAAATCCATTGACAACTTTAATCCTGAAATTGGCGTTAAATTTTCCACTTATGCAGTCCCTATGATCATTGGAGAAATACGGCGGTATCTGCGGGACAACAATTCTATACGGGTCAGCCGTTCTCTGCGGGATACTGCCTACAAGGCAATCCACGCCAGAGAACTTCTGTCCAAAGAACTGTCCCGTGAACCAACCATTGATGATATTGCAGAAAAAATTGAAATTTCAAAAGAGGATATTGTTTTTGCCCTGGATGCCATACAGTGCCCAGTAAGTTTGTATGACCCCGTCTATACAGACGGAGGCGACACCCTCTATGTCATGGATCAAATCAGTGATAAAAAAAACAAAGAAGAAACGTGGATTGAAGAACTCTCCTTAAACGACGCTATGAAGCGGCTGAATGAACGGGAAAACTATATCATTAAACTTCGCTTTTTTGAAGGAAAAACACAGATGGAAGTCGCAGAAGAAATTCACATCTCCCAAGCCCAAGTAAGCAGGCTGGAAAAATCTGCCTTAAAAAATATGAAAAATTATCTTTCTATTGTTCCCACTTATCACAGAGGGAATTGATCTGATCGGCAAATTTTCCAAGTTCTTTATTGGGGCGTCCCTCACATTTGCGAATAACTGTAAGGAGACGTTCACCCGCAGCCACAAGCCTTGCAAATACATTGGAAACCATCCTGCTGTCTTTGGATTTCTTTTTTGTACGCTCCCTGCTGCCCTTGGCGATACAGGTATTTGTCCTAAGATCATAGATATCCCCGCTGTAAGGAGCTGATGCCTCTATGCCGGCCTCTTTTTCCACCAAAGCAGCAAATATATCGCAAACACGATCTTCACCATGTACAACAAAAACCCTCTTTGGCGTATGCCCAAAGGCTTTAACCCAGGAAAGCAGATGCTCTTGGTCAGCATGACCGCTGATTCCGGCAAGATTTTCAATCCTGGCATGTACTTCTATTGTTTCACCAAACAGCCTTACTTCTTTTGCGCCGCCCAGCAGATGGTTTCCCAATGTTCCAGGCACCTGGTAGCCTACAAACAAAATAGTGGAATCTTTTCTCCACAGATTATGCTTCAGATGATGGCGAATTCTTCCTGCTTCACACATGCCCGACGCAGAAATAATCACGATGGGTTTTTGAATAAAATTAATCATCTTAGATTCATCGCTGGTCACTGCAACCTTCAATCCTGGAAAACTGATCGGATTGATTCCCTTTTCAATTAATTCCAGCGCCCCCTCACGAAAACATTCCCTGACATTTTTATGGAAAATATTGGTTGCCTCTACAGCAAGCGGGCTGTCAATATAAACTTCAAAATCGGAAAATTCCGGCAGCAGGTTTTCTGTCTTAATCATCCTCAAAAAAAACAGCATTTCTTGGGTCCTCCCCACGGAAAATGCAGGGATGACCACATTCCCTCCCCTGGTAAAAGTCTCCCGGCACACCTTTGCAAGTTCTGAGGCATAATCTGGCGGATGTTTGCGCATCCTGTCTCCATATGTGGATTCTACTATAACATAATCTGCTTCACTTATATACTGTGGATCACGAATCAATGGCCTGCCGCCAGGTCCGATATCGCCGGAAAATACCAACTTTACCTGATCTTCCCCGTCCATTCCCCATACTTCAATACTTGAAGAGCCAAGCAAATGTCCCGCATCAATAAAACGAATTGCAATCTCTGGACAGAGTGTAATCTTTTCCCCATATTCACAGGGGATAAAATGCTTAAGGACTCCTTCGGCATCCTCCATATTATACATTGGTTCCACCAAAGGTTTTCCAGCACGCCGCGCCTTTCGGTTCTTCCATTCTGCCTCAAACATCTGAATATGAGCGGAATCTTTCAGCATAATATTACAAAGCTCTGATGTCGCCCTGGTAGCATAAATCTCCCCGCGGAACCCATGGCTGTATAACAAAGGCAGCAGCCCGGAATGGTCAATATGCGCATGTGTCACCAGCACATAATCAATTTCTGAGGCATTGACTGGTATTTCCTGATTTACATACAAATCTGCTCCCTGTTCCATACCGCAATCAACCAGAAGGTTTCTATTCCCTATCTGCAAATAATGGCAGCTCCCAGTTACCTCGTGAGCTGCACCCAAAAATTCAAGCTTCATGGCACCGCCTCCTTTTGTATTTTAATCGCGAAACTCAATCATTCTATCAACTCCATAGATCAATGAGAGAATTTTTTATTTCACAATTGTATGTTTTTTATATTTTCAGTATATCATACATTATATTTTTATTCAAACCTTACAATTTCTTTTTTCAGACGTTTCATAATTTTCTTTTCCAGACGAGAAATATAAGATTGTGAAATCCCCAGGCAGTCTGCCACCTCCTTTTGCGTCATTTCTTCCCCCCTCGGATCATTTAACCCAAAACGCAGTTCCACAATGGTCCTCTCCCGGTCTGAAAGCTTTTCCACGGCACGTTTGAGCAAACTTTTTTCTACTTCTGTCTCAATATCCCGATAAATAATGTCTTCATCTGTTCCCAAAATATCTGAAAGCAACAGCTCATTTCCATCCCAGTCCACATTTAATGGTTCATCAATGGATACTTCCATCCGTGTTTTGTTATTGCGGCGAAGATACATTAAGATCTCATTTTCAATACATCTGGAAGCATATGTGGCAAGCTTGATATTTTTCGTAGGATTAAACGTATTGATCGCCTTAATGAGACCAATCGTTCCAATGGAGATCAAATCCTCCACTCCAATCCCTGTATTATCAAATTTTTTCGCTATGTATACAACCAACCGCAGATTATGTTCAATCAATACACTTTTTGCTTTTTCCGATTCCTCTGAATCCAGCATCTGAATATAACGGTTTTCCTCCCTTGCTTCCAATGGCGGCGGCAAAATTTCTGCACCTCCAATATAATGTATGTCTCCCTTTTTCATCAGCATCATGTTGCGAAGATTTGGGATCAACTTTAATTGAAAATGTTGTGGTATCGTGATTTTTATAAACATATCCATCCTCCTCTAATTGTCCATACTTTTTCCATTTAAAATCACATCACATCTGTCATCCTGAAATAAATTCTCTTCTGCAAGCCCCAGCACTGGTTTCTCTATATACAGCGGATGCCCCTCTTTCATAATATACATACCCTCAAGGGTAACTGTTTCCAAGAGCCCATTTTCTCTTCCCAGAGAGTGAAACGGGATGATCCTGGTCAAAAGTTTCCCTTTTTCAACCTGCTCCTTTAGGATTTCTTTTCTTATAATATGTACTGGTTTTCCCACCATAGGATCTACAAGGAGATTTCCTGTATCAAAAAAACCTTTCACTGGCAGTTTCCCCTCTTGTGTCACCAAAAGAAGATCAAATATGGTATCTTTCTGCCTTCGAAAATCACCCAGCAACTGATCTGCAAGCCATAAAAATACCATCGCACCAGCAAGAAAGAAGCAAAAATATCTGCCGCCCCCTAAATTGGACATACTCCATTCCAAAAACCCCCCCAACAGAATCACAGCAAGGTATGTAATTACCCATTGGCAGAAAAATACCCTTTTTTCCCTGCTTCGAAAACATAGCCATACCATGATAGGATTCACTATAAAATGAACAAAAAACTGATACCAGATATAATCTTGCATCAACAGAAAAAGGCTCATGGATCCTGCCGTACCCAACAAGCTTGACAACAGCAGCCATTTCACATTCACCCGCTGTTTCATAATTTTTCCAGCGATCCAAAGGGCAATCCCATCCATAGTGAAATTTGTCAAAAACCAGACATCTGCGTACAGTTCATATTCCACATCCACCCTCCTTTTCTTCCAATAGTATAAATGGACAGAGTGAATTTTTTTGTCAAACGGTTGTCAGGTTTGGCAAAAAATCATTTACAGAATACGACAAAAAAGAATCTCGCAGGCGAGATTCTTTTTCGTGTAACACTGCTATAAGATGATATTATAATTTAAACTGATTGACAATTTCTTTTAACGCGTCAATGGATTTCATACAATCCTGAAGCCTAGTGTAGCCTTCTGCCGTAATCATTTCCGTCTGGCTGGACTTTTCTGCGATACTATTAATTCCGCCGGCTGACTGCGAAACCATATCATTGATATCCTCTACTGCACCCACAATTTTGGATATATAATCTTCCAATGTCGCAATATCTTCTTTGGTCTGTCCCATCACCTGCTGGAACTCGTCTGCATCTGCCAAATAAAGCCCTCCTGACTTGCTGAAGGTTCCATAGTCCCCGAGAACGGTTCCTTCCAAAAAGCCCATAATTGTGACAATACACTCTGTCATATTTGAGACGGCGTCATTGACTTCACCAACAATCCCATTGATATTTTCAACAGTCTGGAGCGTTTGCGATGCCAAGGCGCCAATTTCTGATGCCACAACCGCAAAACCTCTTCCTGCTTCCCCAGCACGTGCCGCCTCAATATTTGCATTTAATGCAAGAAGGTTCGTCTGGGAGGAGATATCTTTAATATCCTCCGTCAGCTCATTGATCCTGCTTACAGACTTGGACTGTTCAACCGCAATATCCGTCTTTTGCTTCATTACTGCATACATTTTATCTGTCTTATCCCTGGATTCACGGCTAATTTTCTCCATCTCGCCAGCACGCTGGTGAGCCTGCATGGAATGGTTTTCTCCCTCCTGCGCCATCTGATGGATATTCTTTGAACTATGTTTGACTTCATCAATACTTTGTATAATATTGGCTGTATTTGCGCTTGCCTCCTGCATTCCTGCGGCAAGCTCCTGTGTTGCAGCAGAATTCTCCTGAGCATCCACCCTGTTTTTCTCCATAATATCATTCAGGCTGGTGATATGGTCCAAAATTGTCTGTCCTGCTTCATCAAGATTCTCCATCATTTGCCGTAATATCTTACGCATAGAATGAATTTCATTTGCCATTACGCCAATTTCATCCTTCTGCCTGCGAAGCTTCGCGCCAAACTCTGTGGTCCTGAAATTCAATTGGGAAGTCTGCCCAATAACGGCAGTGAGCTGCTTAATCGGCCTGGACAGATTGCTTCCAATAAAAATTCCTACAATCCCAGAAAAAACCAGCCCTATCAGAATTGCCGCCAAGATTGTCACAACCAGCTTATTTGCCCTTGCGTAAATCTCCATATTCGGTACGGCAAGCACAAACTTCAAACCATTATTCAAGTTGTAAAAAACAAGTTGTTTTTTTACTCCCTGATAAGAATATAATAATTCTTCTCCCTGCTGCTGTTCATCCTGAAACATCTCAGTAATCCCTGACAGGGAACTGTCAAGAGAAGAAATCTCTGGATTTCCCTCCACATTTTTACTATGTATGATTGTCCCGGAACCATTCACAAGAAATGCATATCCAGTATCAAAAATACCCAGTTCATCAACCTTGTCTGTAATTTTTGAGAAGTCGATATCCATGCCCACAATCCCAATTGAGGTGCCATCCTCGGCAAAGAGCGGGACAACATAGGAAATCATATAGACATTGATATTGGCATTGAAATATGGCTCCATCCAAATTGCTTTGCCTGCTTTCACTGGGGTATAATACCATCCCACATGTTCTGCATCCTCCTCATCATACATGGAAAAATCTGTCGGGGGAACCGTCTCAAATTCATCTTCCACAGAATTTCTTGAGATAAAATATCCAGAAGCCGGGTTTGAGTACTGGGGATTATAACGGATATACGCTGTAATCACACCATCTGTCCTCTCGCCAAAAGAATCTATAATCTGTGTAATTTGTTCGGTATAGTTATCTGCATACTCCTTATTCTTGATAAATGATTTATAATGAAATTTATCCATAAGGATGCTGCTCAAAGTTTCCACTGACTGTTCGATTTTTGCAATCACGCTGTTTAACTCTGATGCCTCCATCTCAGCTTGAAACTGCATTTTCTGCTTGGAATTTTCCCCTTCCATCTGTGTGGAATTGAAAATTGCCAACACGCCGATAATAGCTGCCGTAAGTAACGAGCACAACATAATACTTAAAATAATCTTCATCCGTATTGTTTTCATACTAGCCTCCACCCTGTTTTACTTGTTCTAGAATGATATTGGTTTTTGTACACTAATCTCTATTATAGACATATTTTTTCAAAAAGTAAATGAATAAAACAAAATGACTGAAATTGTTGAATAAATATTTTACAACCCATAGACAATTTTACAAACCATACCCAAAAAAATACCAACTATGCCAAAGCAGCCTAAATCAAAAGATTTTCTGTTATGATAAAACCACTATCAAGTTTCAGAAGGACTTGTATGTTGGAACCTGGATCCTATCAACAGAACAAAAATATTATCTATGCGCCCTCGCAACGAATATTTTTTCACGTATTTTTCGTTCTCTTGTGTTGTGCGTGCGCATTTTCGTTTTCTTATTAATTATAAAAAGGCAGCCTGTCACAGACTGCCTCTATGTATGATGCCTATTTCTTTGTATTTTTTAGAAATTCAGGAATCTTAATATCCCGATCTGGTATATTGTTCTCTGCTCTTCTGGACCTTTGAATTCCTGGATTCTGATATCCTCCGCCAAAATTGCCTCCCTGTTCCATGGTGGTAGTTGTTCCATAAGGATATGTTGGACGCGTAGGCGAACCTATCCCCGGATTATTGCCTCCCCTGCTTGGCGCCGTATTCGTTTTGGTAACGGCAGATTTTGTATATTTCATATTGGGCATAACCTTTGGCGCCGTTGTCGTATCTTCCAGCCCAGTTGCTATTACAGTAATAATCGCTTCATCTGCCATATCCTCGTCAAATTTTGCACCAAATATAATATTTGCATTGTCCCCTGCCATATCCTGCACATAACTTGCTGCATCATTGGCATCCATAAGGGATATATCCCCAGAAATATTGATGATAACATGGGAAGCCCCTGTAATGGTTGTCTCTAAAAGAGGGCTTGCCACAGCAGATTTTACGGCCTCTGTCGCTTTATCATCCCCCTTTGCCATACCAATGCCGATATGTGCCATTCCCTTATCCTTCATGACAGTCTGCACATCTGCAAAATCTAAATTAATCAATGCCGGAACATTGATCAAATCTGTAATACCCTGGACTGCCTGCTGAAGCACCTCGTCTGCTTTTCTTAATGCATCTGGCATAGTAGTCCTTCTGTCTACAATTTCAAGCAATTTATCATTGGGAATTACAATCAAGGTATCAACGCTCTCTTTTAGCCGCTCAATTCCACCCAAAGCATTGACCATACGCGCTTTCGCCTCAAATTTAAAGGGCTTTGTCACCACGCCTACTGTTAGAATCCCCATATCTTTTGCAATCCTTGCCACCACTGGTGCAGCTCCAGTTCCAGTACCACCGCCCATACCGCAGGTAACAAAGACCATGTCTGCCCCCTTGATCTCTGCCGTTAATTCCTCAATACTTTCCTCTGCAGCCTTCTGTCCAATCTCCGGCTGTGCCCCTGCACCGAGTCCTTTGGTCAGTTTTTCACCGATCTGAACCAGTGTAGGTGCCTTACATAATGTTAATGCTTGTTTATCTGTATTGATGCCTACAAATTCGACACCACCGATATTTTCCTCTATCATTCTATTTACTGCATTATTTCCAGCACCACCTACACCAATCACGATGATCTTTGCACTGGATTCCGCTTCCATTGTCATAATTTCAAGCAAGGTTCTTCCTCCTTCTATACTCTATCCAAACTCTTTCATATAATCTAAACCCTTTATCGTATCCGGCGAAACGAACCGGCAGTTTAAACTCTTGTATAACATCATATAATTTTTTTCAAGATTAATCAATAAAAATTTCGAATTTCGTGAGTTTTTTATACTCGCCCCTTGAAAAGTCTATAAATATAATTTTTCGACAAACGAACTTTATTTTGACTTTTCAAATGTGATATCTGTCGTATTTTCTGTCCAGCTTTCCAAATGCAGCGTACCTTTCTCCCCTTTTAATTTCGGCATAATATAGGAAAGTCTTTCTATCTTTTCATTAAAATTTTGTGCCTGTCCCAACATAACGGAAAGGGAATCATATTTTAAGGTATAAGTTCCCTCTCGCCCATATTTGATACTGTCTGGCGCTAATTTATATTTTTTCAGCATATGCGTCAGGGACAAAAGATTTTTCAGCACACTTTTCCCTTTTATGGGAAGCTTCTCATTCAACACAATTTTTTCTACGTCCATCCCAGTAATCTTCGGTATTCCTTTAATTACTTCGGAGGACATTTCTACCACAATCCCCTCTTTATCAAAATAAGCATTCTGCCCGATAGAATCAATATAAATCCGCCCAAAAAGCTGTTTTTCATATACTTTCACTGACAAGATATGTGGAGATTTCAATGACAGTTCCATCCTATCCACAAAAGGAAGCTCCCTTGGTTCCTCAAATTTATACTTAAAATACACATACAAGCTGTTCCAGGAATATTCGTCATCCAGCAGCCATTCCTCTATCGTCCCATCTGCATAATGGTTACTTCCGGTCACTACCATTTTTTCCACAGTAAACACTTTTACCACAATCAGCATTCCCACGGCAGCAAACAACAAAAAGTAGAGAAAAACCAGCCCTGCAATCTTCTTTTTTTTCTTTTGTCTTCTTTTTCTCTTTCCCATATCCTATTCCTCCAGCCGTATACCTCTGGACACGCTCAGCGCCAAACCAATTTCTGCCAGCAAAAATGCTACGGAAGTTCCTCCATAGCTGATAAACGGCAGAGAAATCCCTGTATTCGGTATTGTATTGGTTACAACCGCAATATTTAAAATAACCTGAATGGCAATATGGGCAAGCACACCGCTTACGATCAATGCCCCATATAAATCTTGTGCATTGCTGGCAATGACCATAAAACGCCAGATCAGGACCACAAACAGCAAGATCACGCAGACTGCTCCAAACAATCCAAGCTCCTCACAAATAATAGAATAAATCATATCATTCTGTGCTTCAGGCACAAACCCCAGCTTCTGCATACTGGAGCCCAATCCTTTTCCAAACAGGCCTCCAGAACCTATGGCATATAAACCTTGAAGCGTCTGATAACCTTTTTCATATTTTTCTGGTTCCAGCCAAATCTTCAGACGTTCTGCACGGTAAGATTCCAACATGATAAAAGCTGCCCCGAAGACAATCACTACCCCTCCCATTACCACAAACTGCATATATTTCGGACTGGATACAAAAACCAGGCAAATGGCAATCCCCAAAATAATAATTGCCGTACTCAAATTTTCTGACGCCACAATTACCACCATAGGCATAACCAACAGCATGATTTTAATCAACGCAGACAATTTGCCCATCTGTTTTGGCATCTGGCTAATAATGGTAGCTAAAAAAATAATAATTGCCACTTTTGCCATTTCAGAAGGCTGGAAACTAATCGGTCCCAGCTTTAGCCAGCGTTTGGCGCCATTTAATTCCTGTCCGATAAACAATACCAATGTACACATCCCAAAGGCTCCAAGATAAGCAAGAAGCCAAAATTTTTTCCAAACACGATAATCAATCTGGGCAATAAATGCCATGACAGCAATGCCAAGTATATCCGCAATAAGCTGCTTTTTCAAATAGTAGGCGCTATCCTTGAATTTGACCTGTCCATTATAAGAACTTGTGCTGTACAGTATGACCAGCCCGAAGCCCACCATAAAAATTACGATCAGCAGCAGACTGTAGTCAAAATACCGGATATTTCTTTGTCTTTTGTCAGCCTTTTGTTCTCTGCCCATACCAGCACCTCAATATAAATTTTTGAAAAAACTTATTCCTGCAATGCCCTTGCCATCTCCTTAAACAAATCACCTCTCTGTTCATAATTTTGGAACATGCCCCAGCTCGCACAAGCCGGCGACAACAAAATGGCATCTCCCGTTACTGCATTGGCATAACATGTATCTACCGCTTCCTGTAAACTATCCACAAGGACAATATCTTTCACTGGATAGCCCAGGCGAACTGCCGTATCCCGGATTTTTTCTCTAGTAGCGCCCAAAAGAACCATTTTCTTTACTTTTCCATCAAACGCATTAATCCATTCCTCATACTCAGAATCCTTATCATACCCGCCTCCAATCAGCAGCGTTGGCCATTCCATTGCCCGAATCGCCTGAATTGCTGCGTCTGGATTGGTTCCTTTGGAATCATTATAAAAACGGACTCCCCGCTTTGTAACCACATACTCTATTCTATGCGCAACAGCCACAAAACGAACCAGGACTTCTCTGATTTTCTCCATGGACACTCCAAAAAGCAATGCCATGGCAGCGGCAGCCATTACATTTTCATAGTTATGGCGCCCGATTAATTGCAAATCTTTCACATTACATAAGACGGTCTCTACACCTTCCCATGCCCATATAATCTGTTCTTTGTCCAAATACATCCCCTGGTCAAGTTTATGTTCACTGCTGAAAAATACTTGCCGCGCTTTGATCTGTCCGGCAAATTCCCGTAAAACAGGGTCTTCATAATTCAAGACACAAGCCTGATCTTTCCCCTGGTTCATGGTTATCCGCATTTTTGCCTGCTGATAATTTTCCATGGTATGGTGGCGGTTGAGATGATCGGGCGTTATATTTAAAATTGCCGAAACCTGGGGACAAAAAGAATGGATGGTCTCTAACTGAAAACTGCTGACTTCTGCCACTGTGACAGAATCTTCGTCTGTGTCTGATACCACGCTGGTGTAAGGAATCCCTATATTTCCCACAATATTTACTTTTGAAAAAGCATGGTTCATAATCTCTCCCAACAGGGAAGTTGTAGTAGTCTTCCCATTCGTGCCTGTCACTGCAAGGATTTTTCCCCGCTCAAATGCATAGGCAAGTTCAATTTCACCCCAAATGTCAAGACCCAAACGGCGCATGGTCTCTACTACAGCAAGGTCTGTGGGAACACCTGGGCTCAACACTGCAATATCGCAGCTATTGATCACCGTTTCTGGCAATGTCCCAAGCACAATCTCAACTTCTTTCAGCGCATCTGATTTCTCTCGAATCTCTTTTTCTTTCAGTTTTTCATTTCCATCATATAAAACTACAGGAAAACCATTGCGCACCAAAAGTTCTGCAGCGGCAATCCCACTAATTCCAGTTCCAAAAACCAAAAATTTATTTCCTTCTAAATTCAATTTTTTTCCTCCTGTTCCTTAAGGCTGCTGCTTTCAAAATGGTAATGACCTTTTCTACAACGCAAGCAGCCCTATCAGGCATAAGATTGCTGTGACAATTGAAAATACGGCAACAACCCTTGTCTCAGACCATCCGCCAAGCTCAAAATGATGATGGATTGGCGCCATGCGGAAAATGCGCTTCCCACCGGTCTTTTTAAAATAAGTGACCTGTATCATGACAGACAACAGCTCTACCCAGTAGATCAATGCTACAATCAAGATAAAGATCGGCATTTGCAGCATGTATGCTGTGGATGCCACAAATCCGCCCAAGGCAAGAGAACCCGTATCTCCCATAAACACACTTGCCGGATAGACATTAAACAATAAAAATCCCAAAAGCGCGCCTACGACTGCACATGTAATTGGCTCTATCCCGCTGTCCGTCCCAATCGCTACAACAGAAAAAAAAGTTGCAATCAGTACTGTTACACTGGAAGCAAGACCATCTAGACCATCTGTAAAATTGGCTCCGTTTACCGTTCCGATAATCGCCAAAAACATAACTGGAATAGCAAGCCAGCCCAACTCCAGATAAATTCCATGTTCAAAACCTCCCGTAAATGGAATCAGCATTTTCGAAGATATAGGGGTAAAACGGTACATGTAAAAAATAAATATTCCAGTAATTAAAATCTGGCAAATCATCTTCTGCCATGGCAGCAAACCATCTGAGCGGCGCAGAACCACTTTCAGGTAATCATCCAGAAATCCAATGATTCCAAATCCTACAGTTACAAACAAAATGGGCATAATTCCAGGAAAATCTTTCATATAAATCACGGAAGTCACAATAATACCAGCAAGTATCATCAAGCCTCCCATCGTCGGCGTCCCCGCTTTCTTCAAATGTGACTTCAATTCTTCCCGTTCTGTCTGCCCTACCTTTAACCTTCTTAAAATCGGTATCACCACCGGACCTAACACTGCCGTGATCGCAAAAGCGATCAATACCGGAATTATCACTCTCTGTGCCATTTCTCTTTACACCTCTTTATTTCTACGATGTTTTATGCTCACCGTATCTTTCTTTTTTATCTTTTTACCATCGTACCCGCCTTATTCTACCATTCCAGAATTGTCGGAATTACTAGAATTATCCAGACTGCTGGGAGTATCTGTACTCTCAGAATTATTCTGCCCTTGGCTGGTTGTATTTTCTGGACGTTCCTGTCTTGTACTGTCTGTATTTTCTGAATTGTCCTGTTCTTGGCTGGTTGTATTCTCTAAATCATCCTGCCTTGTGCCGTCTGTATTTTCTGAATTACCCTGCCCTGCACCATCTTCTTTTTTGGTATTATCTTTTGGTTCTGCCTTTTTCTCAATCCCTAGATATGGCAGGATATTTGAAAAAATTTCCTGCACCACTGGAGCGGCAATGGTTCCTCCATAATAAATCCCCTGGGGGTTGTTAATCACTGTCAATGCCAATACCTGCGGATTTTCTGCCGGTGCAAAACCTAAAAAAGAAGAAATATATTTGTTGGCGCTTCTGGGCAGCGTCTGGGAAGTTGCCGTCTTTCCTCCAATGGAAAACCCCTCAATCTTTGCATTCTTACCGCTTCCTTCTGATACCACCTTTTCTAACACATTCCGTAGTGTCTTTGAGGTATCACTGCTCACAATTCCTTCTTTGACTTGATACTTGAGGGTCTCAACCAGATTTCCCTGGTCATCCTTAACAGAAACTCCAAAATGAGGGGTAATCCGGGTTCCACCATTGACCAGGGAAGATACTGTGGTGACAAGCTGGATTGGCGTAATCTGGAAGGACTGTCCAAAAGAAACTGTGGCAAGCTCTACAGGTCCCACATTTTTCTTATTATGCATAATAGTCGCTGCCTCTCCTGGCAAATCAATCCCTGTGCGATTCAACAAACCAAACTGTTGAAAATATTTATAGAAGTTGTCTGTCCCTAACCGCATTCCCAGCTCAATAAACACGGGATTACAAGAATTCATAATTCCCTGGGTAAAATCTTCTGCTCCATGCCCGGCACGCTTATGGCAATGAATCCTCCGGTCCTCTACCATCTTGTAACCAGGGCAGAAAAAATTGTCATTCAAAGTTACCACACCTTCTTCAAAAGCTGCGGCTGCCGTGATAATTTTAAATACGGAACCAGGCTCATAGGTATCATTGATACACTGGTTCCGCCACATCTGATTCAGTAAATCCTGGGTATTGTCTTTGCTACCGATTCCTGTCTCCACAGTTTCTTTGGATGTCTGTGGATCGGGAGCCACTAATGTGAAAGGATCATTTAGATCAAATTCTGGAACATTGACCATTGCCATAATCTCGCCATTTTGAGGATTCATGACAATGACGGACACGCTGTCTGCCGATTTCGCCTCCATAACCTTTTTCGCCGCTTGTTCACAATACATCTGGATGTTATAATCCAAGCTGATATGCAGGTTATTTCCATCTACAGGTTCCTGCCTGCGTTCTCCTGCATTTTCGATCTCTATGCCTCTGGCATCAGTCAATGTCAATATCTTTCCATTCGTCCCTTTTAAGTAATCTTCATAAATTACTTCTAGACCGATAATGCCCTGATTATCTCCCCCAGTAAACCCAAGTACCTTGGACGCCAAGGTACTGTATGGATAATAACGCTTGTAATCCTCATCCACTTTTACCCCTGCAAGCCCATAATTACGAATTCTGTCCCCTGTCTCTTTATCGACATTCGACTTCACCCGTTCAATGGAACTTACTTTTTCCACGCGCTTTCGAACCTTCTCCTTTTCCATGTCAAGTTCCTTCGTCAAGACCTCGATAACCCTCTCCGGCTCCTTAATCTGACTATGAATCACAGAGATCGTACAAACGGTACGGTTCGTTGCAAGCACAGTACCAGTGGCATCAATGATCTTGCCACGCGCTGCCTTGATATCGCGCTCTCTTTCATGCAAATCTTCTGCCTTTTTTCCATAGTATTCTGAACAATAAACCATCAGATACACAAGCCTTCCTGCCAGCAGCAGCAGCACCAATACCACTGCTGTGAAAATAATTAAGATCTTTTTACGGTTGAATGTCTTATTTCGAACCATCTGGAAAACCTCAATAAACTGTTATTATTACAATCTATTACGGTTTTTATAAGGTTATGTACCTAATTTCACCTTTCAGCTTCAGATCCATTCTTTCCATTTTCAATGCTTGCCGCTGGGTCATATACCCTTTTCTATCTGATTTGTAAATCTTTCCATTTTCCGCGCTAGGGGATCTAACTTTTCTATCATCTGCAGCCGTCAAAACTCTTCTTCCTCTGGTTCTGCCCCTCTGCCAAGTTCCTCTGGTTGTTGGGAAGTCCCATCGCCTCCATCTGGCATAACGACAGGCACTCCCTCTGGAGGATACTCTGGCGTATCTTCTCCCTGGCTGCCTTCACTGCCTGACCCGCCAGCTTCCTGGGCGGTACCATCCCCTGGTGTAACCACCTGCTCATCCTGAAATATATTTAAATAGGGAAGAATCTCTGTAAAAATCTCCTTTGCCAAGATCGTGGCAAGCGCACTACTCTGTTGTTCTTCCGAAACATTCGCCTCATCAATGACAACATAGACCAAAACCTGCGGTTCTTCCACCGGGGCAAAGCCAATAAATGACACTACATATTTTTTATTTTCACGTTTGCCCTTCTGTGCCGTCCCTGTTTTTCCACCCATAGAGTAACCAGGCACTTTGGCTTTTTTTCCAGTCCCCTCAGATACTGTTTTGTATAGGTAGCCTTTGAGTTTATCACTGGTCTGTTTGGAAATGGTCTGCTTTAAAGGCGTTGCCTCCACACTCTGTACCGTATCCCCGTTGTCGTCTATCACTTTTTTTACCATATGGGGCTGATAATAATACCCTCCATTAATTAAGGAAGAGAAAGCACTTGCCATCTGTATCATGGTGGCATTAAAATTCTGTCCAAAGGAATTGGTGGCAAGGGAAGTTTTATTTGTATTCTCTGCCGTATAAATCAGGCTGTCTGTCCTTGCCTCCCCTGGCAGGTCAATATTCGTTTTAAGCCCAAAATTGAAGATGTTCTGGTATTTGTAAAAATCCTCCTCGCCAATATCTGCTGCCATCTGCATCATTGCATCATTACAGGAATCCATAATGGATTCTTCAATGCTCTCCATGCCATGGCCAGCACGGTTGATACAGCGGATATTATGGCCTCCTATCTGTTCCGCCCCGTCACAGTAATAAGCTTCCTGGATCTTTCCAGTGTCCAGACCAGTAGCAACGGTAAAAGGCTTTGCAGTAGAACCTGGCTCAAAGGTGTAAGTGATACAAAAATTCTGCCAGATTGCATTGAGCTTGTCCAGCCTCTCTTCCTCTGAGAATCCCTCTGCCTCCTTGTCAGAATAATATTGGGACATATCCCAAGGATCGTTCAAATCATAAGGATGGCTGTCAGCCATTCCCAGTACATCGCCATTTTGGGGATTCATCACCAAAACACCTGTATTTTTGCTTCCTGCTCCTGACTCTATCTCATCCCTGTGCGCCTCCTGAAATTCAGCGATCTTACCTTCTATGATTGTCTGGATATTTAAATCAATCGTAGTTACCAGGCTCTTTCCGTTTATCGGCTCCTTGATGGTCTTCTCCACACTGTTATCTGAATTGAGATAACCATACTGCCTGCCGTTTATCCCATTTAACGTATCATTATAGTAATCTTCCAGACCACCGATTCCTTCATTTCCAGATGTGGTAAATCCCAATACTTTGCTTGCAAGTGTTTGATAGGGATAAACCCTCTTATATTCTTTTTCAAACCATACCCCCTGCACATTGGGGTTTACTTTTTTCTTTTTCTTGTTTACTTTTGACTGAAGTTTCTGGAATGCCTCGATTTCTTCATAAGGCAGTTTCTTGCACAAAATATAATAACGGCTGTTTGGCTGCTCTGATAATGCTTTCCTCACTTCCTCTTCTGTAATCTTTGGAAAGCATTTTAGCAATGCCGCTATGGTAGGCTCCATATACTTCTTCTCATCATTGATCAGTTTGCAGTCTAAAATGACATTATATACGTCCACATTGGTGGCAAGAATGCTTCCCTTTGCATCCAATATTTCTCCGCGCTGGTAAGGAATCGTCTGGTTCCCGTATGCCTGCTGGCTCAATACCTGCTTTTCATACTCCTCTCCCTTTACCTGCCCTATATATACCAGCCTTCCAGTCAACCCGCATAAAAAAACCAATATGAAGGTAAACACCAGCAACAGCTTCTTCTTCATTCCTCTGGAAAATTTTGCAGGCTGTCGTTTCTTTCCAGATCTTTTTTTATTACTTGTCAATGATAAATCACCTTTCTGGAATCTCCTCATATTGATTCATATAATCATTTGTATCCACTTCAAAATATTCAATCTGATCTTTTGACGGATATACCATACCCAGATCTTCCATGGCTTTTTTACGGATCGTATCCAAATTCACGGAAGTATTAATCTCCTTTTGAATAACATCATTCTTATTCTTAAGCTCCATCACTTCACTTTCCAATGCAGTCACATGTCTTCTTCTTCCGCTGAGTTCTGACTGGAGATACAAATAGCAGCCAACCACTGCCACCATTACTGCCAACGCGGCTGTCAGAAACAATATATATCCTGGATTCATCTGCAATGCCCGTTCCTGATTTTTTCTTGCCGCCTTTCTTGAATTCCTCTTACGAAGCCTTTCTTTTCTTTCTTCTTCCCTCTTACGAAGCAGTTCTTCATGAACTTCGTCACCGCGCCTCTTTGGTTCTGCCTGGATTCTCCTTACCGTATTTCCATCTACGTAATTTCCTGTTCTCTCCTTGTACTGCCGCTTTTCCTGCTGCCTCACACTCTCAACTCCTGTCTTTCCTGCCTATTTATTTTCGCTCAAATACTCTGAGCTTCGCGCTCTTGGAACGGGAATTATACCCAATTTCTTCCTCCGATGGTACTACGGGCTTTCTGGTTAATGCCTTACCTAATGGTTTTTTTCCACACACGCACACTGGAAAATCTCGTGGACAGGTACATGGATATTCACTTTTCTTAAAAATATTTTTGACAATCCGATCCTCCAAAGAATGAAAGGTAATAACGCAAATCCTTCCTCCTGGGTTCAGTATACCTACCATATCCTCCAATGATTTCTGCAATACTTCCAGTTCACGGTTTAATTCAATCCGTATCGCCTGAAATGTACGCTTTGCCGGATGTCCTCCGCTCATCCGTATCTTTGCCGGAATTGCTGCCTTGATAATCTCTGTCAGCTCTCCCGTTGTCTCGATTTCCTTCTCTTTTCTTGCTGCCACAATATGTTTCGCAATATTTTTTGCAAATTTATCTTCCCCATAATCTCGGATGATTCGGTATAATTCCATTTCACTATATGTATTTACCAGTTCCTTTGCTGTGAAATTCTGCCGTTTATCCATCCGCATATCCAAAGGTGCATCCTCTGTTCGATATGTAAATCCCCGCATTGGGTCATCCAATTGGTAAGATGACACCCCTAAATCAAGTACAATGCCATCTACCTTGTATATTTCCATCTCAGCAAGAGCTTTTTGCATCTCGCAGTAATTGGCTCTGATAATTTGTATCCTGTCCTTGAATTCTGATAATCTCTCTGTGGCTGCCCTGATGGCATCCTCATCCTGGTCAATACCGATAAACCTGCCCTTTGCAGACAAACGCTTACACACTTCATAGGCATGTCCTCCGCCGCCCAGCGTACCATCTACATAAATCCCATCTGGTTTGATATTCAAATATTCAACTGTCTCATCCAACAGCACTGATTTGTGTTTGAATTCCACGAATATTCCTTTCCGACTTCTCTATAATCGACTCTAAGCAATTACTTTTGTACTAATACAAAAATAATCGCTTACAAATCACTTCACGAGTCTCCTGTACGCTTCCCAAGTATCCTGTACGGCTCCTATATGATATGTGTTACACTAGTCAGACCAGCTATATACTCTGTATTCTCCCTTATATTATCGTCCTCAATGACTTTCTCCCAAATAGATTACTTACCCCTATTATCCATTTCCCCACTTTTTACTTTATTCTAGCGTATTGTATACAAAAAAGCAATAGAAAATTTTGATTCTTCCGAATTGCATGTAACATCTCGTTACGGTCCATACAGGTGTGTGCAGTACGCCATTTCCTTTATATAACATTCCAAACCTCTGGAAATCAAATACCCCGCAGCAAGCTGACGGGGCATGTCTTAGCTTGTTTTTCGCAAGTTCACTTTAAGGGGCGGGGTATTTGCACCCAAAGGGCGCTTACCCTCGCGGCTGTGTGCACTCCGTTTCGGTCCATGCTTCACATGCGCCACTGGCGCATAGCGCCGTCAAGGGGCTGTTGCAAAATATAAGGATTCCGCAACATATAGTTACCAATAGCAAATGTCTGTACTATATGATGCGGAAATTTCTTATTTTGTGACACCCCCTTTCCTAAGTGCCCTTTGGGTACATTGCTTGCGGGAATAAAGGAACCAATACCAGCATCAAAATAGAAAAAGAACCTTGTAACCAAGGTTCTTTTTCTATTCTTTTCCTTATTGTATCTTACTTTCACCCACAGTTTCTCAGGTGAAATTTCTCTTCCTTGTATGCATATAGTCTTCGATTAATTTGTCTAAGCGAGCGCTTGTCTGACGACATTCCAGCGTCCTAAGACCTTTCTCTGCAACTATATTTAGCTCTTTCCGTACGATTTCAATTTCTCTTTGCAGTTCCTGCAAATCTTTCATATTACTAACTCCTTTTCCCCCTGGATTTATTATAACCTCTTTTTGGGAAAAAAGCAAACGAAAACTGCCTTTTTTTTACAGGACATTTCGACAAAAAACACTTTTTTTTGACAGCAAAAACTATCATTAACTTACCACAACTGCCGGTTTTAAAGCAGTTTCCCGATGAATCAGCATGATTACCGCTTCCACAACCTGATGACATAAAGACACAATTTGACGGCAATCTCCTTCGACAGTATTCTTCAATTTAACATATCTTTCGTGGGTATTCTTGATAAAATCACAAATTGCTTCAGCACTGCTAAGATTTTGTACAGATAATTTAATATTTACACGGTTCCTCTCTGCTTCTCCACTTTGAATATAATCGTTCAACATGTGTTTCAGATGCTTCTCATAAATACAATGATCCTTCAGGTTTCCCGTATAATGGGCATTGTGTGGAAATGTGAAATAATCTGCAATATAATGAATCATTTCTCCCAGGTTACGATAAAATACCCGCATATTGATCTGTGCAGTCTGCTGAAGTTCCAATAATTTTTTTAAATCCTGCTGGAATTTTGGAAAAGTACCTTCCATTTCATGCTTTACAGTCAAAAAAGATGGCTTACAGTCAGGCAGGATGCTGCCCAGATAAAATGCTTTTTTGTGTTTCACCAATTCCTGTTCTTCCAAACTATTCACAATATATTTTGCTAATGATATATGAGATTTTTTCCGCATAATTTCCTCCCATGGCTTCCATATCCCGCAATTGGGATATAAGCCCTACGGCACATTTTTACCTTGATCTTATCAGTCCTCTGTCTGCAAAAGGCAGAAAGCAGAATTTCGAAACTATCATTCCAGTCCTATTCTACTTCCTGCCCAACAAGATTGCAAGTATTTTAATGTGAATTTTTTGTAAAGTTCTGCCGAATTATCTCATTTGAAGCAATTTCGCGCCCCTTCGTCCCCTTTATTTGCATTGACAGTCAAAACTTGCACACTCTGTCTCAGAACAGCAGCACGCATTGCTTCCAGCAATACCAATTTCTTCTGCATGGCATTTACAATCTTCATTAAAACGGCAGTTCTCTGCATGACAGCCCACACTTGTCTCTGGTCTTGCATTTCCAACAGAATTTGTCATGCTTTCCGTTCTCTCGCGAAAACTGTCGCAGCGTGTCTCATTCGGCTTAGAAGCATCCTGCCCTCCAACCATAATATCACTCTTAGCACAGAGCTGGTCATCGTTATACATACAATTTTTTACAGAACATTTTAAACGTGTCATTTTGAAATCTCCTTCCTCTCTGTCATAAAAAATACCTGAAACATATTTTCTTTTCGTTATACTTGTGTGTCTCGTTGATATCTGCCTATTTATCAATGAGATACTATATTAGTATCAGGAGATTTCAAATAATTTATACTGGGAAGCGTTGGAACTTCCATTTTTTCTTTTTATATATTTCTATTTGATCCTGGGTGTGAAAAGAACAATAAATTTATTTTTTCTGTTCTTCCTCTTTTCGGATTTCTTTTGTACGGATTTCCTTGGTGATCTGATCTATAAATACACTTAACGGCTTTACCCCCTCATCACCTGCAAACCGGCTTCTCACAGACACCGTATGCTCTTCCTCCTCCTGCTGCCCGACAACCAGCATATAAGGAAGCTTATCTAACCGTGCTTCACGAATCTTATAACCAATCTTTTCAGAACGGTTATCCACCGTACAAAGAACGCCATTTGCCTTTAATTCCTTCTCAACTTCTGCTGCATATGTCTCATATTTATCAGAAATAGGCAGTACCCTTACCTGCTCTGGGCACAGCCAAGTAGGAAATTTTCCCGCATATTTCTCAATCAGCCAGGCAAGCGTACGCTCATAACAACCCATGGAAGTCCTATGAATAATATAGGGACGTACCTTATCGCCATTCTGGTCAATATAATACATGTCAAACTGCTCGGCGAGCAACGCATCCCACTGAATGGTAATCATGGTATCTTCTTTTCCATAAACGTTTTTGGCATTGATATCAATTTTTGGACCATAAAAAGCAGCTTCCCCGACATCCTCTGTATACTGGATATGCAATTCATCCATAATTTCCCTCATATGCTGCTGGGTTTCCTCCCAGACTTTTGGCTCTCCGATATATTTTTCCCGATTCTCTGGATCCCATTTCGAAAGATGGTAAGTGACATCTTCCTCCACACCTAAAGTAGAAAGGCAATGTTTCGCCAATGCAATACATTTTTTAAATTCTTCTACCATCTGATCTGGCCTTACAATCAAATGCCCTTCTGAAATGGTAAACTGGCGCACACGGGTAAGCCCATGCATTTCCCCTGAATCCTCATTTCGGAATAAGGTTGATGTCTCCCCATAACGCAGCGGCAAATCACGGTAAGAATGCTGTTCCGCCTTGTAAACATAGTATTGGAAGGGACATGTCATCGGACGAAGCGCCAGCACTTCTTTGTCTTTTTCTTCCTCTCCCAGCACAAACATGCCATCTGTATAATGATCCCAGTGACCAGAAATTTTATAGAGGTCAGATTTTGCCATAAATGGGGTTTTTGTGCGGATATAACCCCACTCATGATCTTCCAAATCTTCAATCCAACGCTGCATGGTCTGTACCATTTTTGCGCCCTTGGGCATTAAAAGGGGCAAGCCCTGCCCAATCACATCTACCGTGGTAAACAGTTTCATATCCCTTCCCAGTTTATTGTGGTCACGCTTTTTGATGTCTTCCAAATGCTCCAAATAGGCATTTAATTCGTCTTTTGTGGCAAAAGCAGTGCCATAAATTCTTTGAAGCTGTGCTTTATTGGAATCCCCCCGCCAATAAGCCATAGAAGAAGAAATCAATTTAAAGGCTTTGATAGGTTTTGTACTCATTAAATGTGGCCCTGCACACAGATCGGTAAATCCCTCACCCTGTTTATAAAAAGAAATCTCTGCATCTTCAGGCAGATCTTGAATTAATTCCACCTTATATGGCTCCTGCTTCTGCTGCATAAATTGAATTGCTTCTTCTCTGGGAAGTGTAAATTTTTCCAAACGATTTCCTTCCTTAATAATCTTCTTCATTTCCTTTTCCAGCAGATCTAAGTCCTCCCTAGAAAATGGCTCTGCCTCAAAATCATAATAAAACCCTTCCTCAATAGAAGGACCAATTGCAAGTTTTGCATTGGGAAACAGGCGTTTTACCGCTTCTGCAAGCACATGGGAACAAGTATGGCGTACGGTACGGATCCCTTCTGTATCTTTCTGGGTTAAAATATTTAACTCACTGTCTTTTTCCAACACCGTTCTTAAATCTACAACCTTGCCATTTACCTCGCCTGCACATGCTGCCCTTGCCAAACCTTCACTGATGTCCAGTGCAATATCGTATACACTTTTTGCTTCCCTGTACTCCTTTACGGAGCCATCCTTCAATGTTATTTTCATTTAAATTCTCCTTTCTCATTAGAACAAAAGTGCGTTTCACGCACCTCCGTGACCAATTATTTTTCCAACGCATCTTTTGTTCCGCGCCGCGCACGATTGCTCAGCAATATTTTTCCTCTTGTGCGCGTGCGCATTTTGGTGTTCTATATTAGGAAAGTTTATAGAACTTTCCTAATATAGGGCAAAAGTGCGTTTCACGCACCTCCGTGACCAATTATTTTTCCAACGCATCTTTTGTTCCGCGCCGCGCACGATTGCTCAGCAATATTTTTCCTCTTGTGCGCGTGCGCATTTTGGTGTTCTATATTA
>CATOOV010000042.1 GCA_951801955.1 uncultured Lachnospiraceae bacterium | reverse complement strand
CGTGGCTACATGGTTTCAAACCATGTTCCAGAACGCATATAACAACGTCGCGAATGTATTTAAAAATATTGGTTCGTGGTTTTCTGCCCGGTGGACGGACGTTAAAAACGCGCTGTCGTCCGTGGATAGTTGGTTCAAAACAAAATTTCAATCCGCATATGACGGCGTGGCGGGAATTTTCAAGAATATAGGATCATGGTTCCAGACAAACGTTATAGACAAAATAAAAGGCGTTTTCAACAATTTCAGTCTGGCAGATGCCGGATCGCGGATAATGAATTCATTCATAAACGCGATAAAATCAATCCATATTCCGCGGTTGTCGGTATCATGGGGAGAAACGGAAAAGACAATCGCCGGAGTGACGATCAAAGTCCCGGTTCCGTCTGTTTCGTGGAACGCATTAGGCGGAATCATGAAAAATCCGACGCTTTTCGGTATGTACGGCGGAAAGCTGCAAGGGGGCGGGGAAGCCGGGGACGAAGCGATCCTGCCACTTGACATTTTCTATAAACGGACAGAAGGGTATATTAACGACGCCGTGAACAGGACGGCGGCAGCAGTCCGGGAGAATGGAACAGGAACGGGGCGCGGCGATTTTATCCAGAATAACAACTACTATTCGCCGAAAGCATTATCCCCGGCAGAAGCGGCGCGTCAGACAAGGAACGCAACGCGGAACATGGTACTGCAGATACAAGGGGGAAGGGCGTAATGAAAATGATTATCTGTAAAAATGAAGATGACGTACAAATTGAATTCAGCTATGAGGAAAACGCCGACTTTTTCCTGATATCGCTTGACGGGGCTTATTCCGTATCAAATAACGTCGTGACGTCCGCCAACACAATGACGGACGGTTCGACGTATCAGGGGGCGACGACAAAACAAAGAAATATTGTCATCACGGCGGAATTTGATTCAGACTATCAGAACAAACGGGATTTTCTGTATAAATGCTTCAAACCAAAGTCGCCGGGGACGTTTTACTATAAAGAGGGCGGAGAACAGCGGGAAATTGATTATTATGTCGAAACGGTGGACATTGACGAAAAAGGCGTCTGCCGCAACGCGACAATTTCTCTAATCTGCCCAGATCCGTTTTTTAAAGATCCCGCTGATACAACGGTCACAATGGCGGGGTGGGAACCGTGTTTTGAATTCATACACGAATTCACGGAAGAACTGGAAGAATTCGGCGTCAGGGTTGCGGAATTAGTAAAGACAATAGACAACGATTCTGCCGCGGACAATATCGGGATAGAAGTCATCATGGAAGCGTTGGGAGCGGTTCGGAACCCGGTTCTATACCATACGCAGCAGGGGATCCACATCAGGGTAGGGACGCCGGACTTCCCGTTCGATATGGAGCCGGGCGACATTGTGAGGATCACAACCGGAACGAACGAAAAGAACGTCTATTCTATAAAAGGAAATCAGGAAACGAAAATCAATGAATATCTGGATGAAGAAAGCGAGTTCATACAGTTAGTACACGGGCAGAATACTTTTATCTATGACGCGGAATCGGGCGTCGATTATTTGAATGTGACAATAAATTACCGGTTCCGTTATTTGGGGGTATAAATGGAAATCAGGATATACAACCCGGAACTATACCGCGCCGGGCAAATTGAGAATCAAACGTCCCTGATCTGGACGCGAAAATTTTATGAACCGGGGACGTTTGAACTTCACGCCCCGATTACCGACGAAAATCTGTCGCTATTAAAACAGGGAAACATCGTCGGGAAAAAAGGTTCAGAGGAAGCCGGGATCATTGAGGATATAGAACAGGAAGAAAGCGACATAAAAAACGAAATCACGGTCAAGGGGCGCTTTTTGTCGTCTTACATGGATCGCCGCCTGATAAAGAAAACCGTAAATTTTTCCGGGAAAATAGAAGTCGCTATGCGGCAGCTATACGCCGGGACGGTTCCGGTTCCGCTTGTGGTTTTGGGGAAGTTGAACAGATTCACAGAAAAGGCGGATTTTCAGGTCACAATGAAAAACCTGTTGACCTATGAAGGAAAGTTGTCAAGGGCGGGCGGGATCGGGATCCGGTGGCGTCCTGATTTTGTGAAACGGCAGATTGTTTTTGAAACATATCAAGGGAAAGACCGGACAACCGGGCAGCACAAAAACAATCGTGTCATATTTTCGGAAGATTACAACAACCTGAATAACGCGATTTACCGGTACAACGATCAGAATCTAAAAACATTCGCGATCGTTGGCGGACAGGGAGAGGGCAACAATCGGACATATTACGAATTGGGCGGCGGTTCCGGTTTAGGGTTGCGCGAAGTATTCGTGGACGCAAAGGACATAAACCCGGAGGGAATGAGCGCGGCAGAATACAAGGCGGCGTTGCTGCAAAGGGCGCAGGAAACGCTGAACCGGTCTATTGTTGCGGAAACACTCGAATGTGAAACAGAAGCCGCGATAAATTTCACATACAAAAAAGATTATGATTTAGGGGACATTGTGACGGTCAGAAAAAAGAAATGGAATTTATACATGAATCAGAGAATAACAGAGCTGCAGGAAGTGTATGAATTCGGGGGAATGACCGTCGTCCCGACGTTCGGGGATCCTCTGCCGGAATCTATAAAATGGGACGAATAAACGAAAGGAGGGCTAAAACGTGCCATTAGAAGCAAAAAAAGAAGTAAGTCACGATTATTTTTGGGATTCTGACAATGACCGTTATTATAACGCGAATTCTATGTCGGACTGGCTTTTCCCCTTTTTCCAGAACGGCGTTTTTAACGGTCAAATGCAGGTCACAGCGAACAATGATATGTCCGTCACGGTCGCCGCCGGATATGGCTACATAAACGGGAAACACAGACATTTCGTAACGGCGACAAAGATTGATCTTGAAACGGCGTCCGGGACGCTGCACAGGATCGACAATGTGGTTGTCAGGAGGAACGACACGATCCGGGCAATCACACTTGAAATTGTGAAGGGCGGGAATTCATCGAACCCGGTCGCGCCCGCACTGACGCGAACAGGGACAATTTACGAATTAAAATTAGCGGAAATTTATGTCGCTGCCGGAACCGTGGCGATCACACAGGCAGAAATAACCGATACACGCATGAACGCCGCCGTATGCGGTTGGGTATGCGCCACAGTGAAACAAATTGATTTTACACAGATTCAGGCGCAATTTGACGCATATTTCACGGCGTATAAGAAAAACATATCGGATCAATATCAGGTATTTTTACAGAATATGAAAGAATACCGGGATCAGGGAGAAGCCGCGCTTGCGCTTATGAAACAGACGTTTGAACAGTACGCGGCAGATCAGGAACGGTTATATGAAACGTGGATCCGGAATCAGGAATCTAATTTTGAGGAATGGAGCGGAGGGCAGCAGGACGCATTCGCGTCATGGCGACAGAATCAAGAACAGGCGTTCAATAATTGGTATATGACAAATACGAATAATTGGACGGAACAGTTCACGGAATGGTTTCAGAACATAAGGGACATTCTGTCGGGCGACGTCGCGGGAAAACTGCAAAATGAAATAGAAGTCCTTCAGGACATCATCGAAACAGGGCGGATCCCGTCGGAGCTTATAACAAAAGACGCGGATCAGCTAATCACAGTAGGCGGCGATCAGTTGATAAGTTTCTGCATGATAAAAACATCGGAAAATTGCAACTGCAACCCATAAAAAACAAAAACAAAGAAAGGAGCTAAAAACATGGCACAAAGAACATTCGGAAGTCTGCCGGAAGCGGCAAGCCTGAACGGATCCGACATTCTGGCGGTCGAACAGAGCGACGCGACGCGGAAGGTAACGTTTGAAAATCTGTCGAAACAGATTTACACGCCGGAGGTTACGGAACAGACGGGGGAGTTCCCGGAAATAAAACCGGACGACACGCTTCCAGTTATCGCCGGTAAGATTGCGAAATGGCAGCAGGACGCAATAAAGAAAATAGAAACATATATCCTGCAAAAGAACATCATACAGAAATTCCCGGAGGGGGATTTTGATCCGGAAAACCCGGACGATCCGGTCAGAAAGGAATTGACGGGCGAAGTCATTTCCGCCCTGCTTGCGTTTACGATGAACGAAAAGATCCTGAAAGTCGTTTCGGATCATGGGACGCTTCAGGCGGATTTTGAGATCCAGAAACGCGAACAAATGGCGTCATACGGATATTTCGGCGTAGAATGGAACATTGACGAATTGATGACGCTTGTTAAGGCGCAGAAGTGGGACAAATTCGCAATCGGGGACTATTGGATCGAAACAAACAGCGCTGGGGAAAAGATTCAGTTTGAAGTCACGGGAAAAAACAGTTATTTGCATTGTGGCGATACGGAATTAAACAAGCCGCACATTGTAGCAAGCACGCGCGACTGTCTGGAAACATATTATAAATACAATGCGACGAACGTAAACGCGGGGGGTTATGCCGGTTCGCTTATGCCCGCGAATCTGGAAACGGAAGCAAATAAATTCAGCTCGAAGCTGCAGGGCTATATGACGACGATCCGGCGACTGGAAAACAATAAAACAACGTGGGCGTGGGCGTCCCGCCGTATCTTTTTAATGGGCGTCGTTGAAGCGTTGGGGCAATTAGGTTGGGCGGACTATTGGTCGGGCGGCGGTTTCAATCAGTTGCCGCTTTTCGTTGGAGGTAATGCGCATTTATTAAAGGGCGCAGGGTTCAACAAGAAGAAGGGCGCGCGTATGTGGTGGTGGCTTGCGGATCCGTCGGCGGCGAACACGACGGACTTTTGCACTTTCTACCACCACGGTCACAGCAACTCCATCGGCGCGTCCAACGGCGGAGGGATTGCCCCGCTAATCGTTCTTTCATAATCTGGCAATCGCGCCGCCCGGCAGCGGCGGCGCACAACCGGGGACAAAGAAAAAAGGAAAGGCGGAAAACGTATGTCCGTTTCATCGCGGAATCAAACGGCGTCAAAATTGGACGCGTTCGCGGAAGCCGTCAAGTTGCGAAATATTATTACAAAAATGATAATGGCGAATTTTGGCTTGAAGCGGGAAAAGTTCGATGCCCTGATCGGGCGTCAGATCCGCGATAAATACCCGGAATTGAAAGGGACGATCGCAAGGATCGACGCATATCAAAACGAGAATGTTATCCGGGGAATGTATCAGGATATAGGGATCGAATTAAACGAACGCAAAACGAAAATCGTCAAATTGTCGGAAGGTTTTAAATGCCTGAAAGGCAAAGTACACTTGACAGAGACGGGGCGCGGCGTCATGCGTCCAGACCGCGGCACGATTACGCGGGAGCGGCAGAAACTGAAAGCCCTGCGGCGGAAATTGGACGAAGGGAAAATACAGTTTTCAGACGTCCGGCAGGCTTATAATTCATGGTCGGGGCATATTAAACATTTTGATTCATATTGCACCCGGCGGAACATGGATAAATTATTCAGAGAACTATTTCAAAAAGAAATAAAAGCAGAAAGGAGCGGCAACAATGGCAAAGAGAAACACCTTAAATTCCGGGGAGAATTCAAACAGTACGATTTTCCCGAACGTATTAGTCCGGCTGAAAGACGGCACACAGTTAGAGGGCGTGTTGAACGGGACGACATACGAAAGCGGGAAGCCAGTACCTGACGGGACATTCACAGACGACAATTTGTCGGAAGTAGAAATCAACGGGACGATTTACTATAACATGAAATTAGTATGCGTGTACCCGTGGGACGGCGGAACCCGGTTCGCGTTCCGGGAAATGACGGCGCAGGAAATAGAAAACCGGAGCCTTTGGGAACAGCTTCAGGCGGCAGAACAGGCGGTCACAGAATTAACGATGATTGTTTCCGGGCTGATGATATAGAGAGGGGGCACAGATAATGAAATTCACAAAAAATAGCGGTTTAGTCAAGGTATGGGCGCGTCAGGTTCGAAGCGGGACATATGCGCGCGATCAGGTTCCCGACATGTTTAATTTACGGGAAGTCGTCTATGCAGTATTAGACGAACAGACGGCGGACGACGCCGTGTAATATTGCCGGAAGCAGATCCGGCTTCCGGATCTTTTTCTTTTCCTGAACACCCGGCGGCATGGCGAAAAAACGTCACGCCGTCGGGGTTTCTTTTTGCATAATGAGGGCATAAAGCAAGGAAGGAGGCTTCAGAAATGGATCAGGATTTTATAACAAGGCATGAACATGAGGAATTCGCAAAACACATGGATTCAGAAAATCAGCGGCGCGACGATGAAAACAAGCGGCAGAACAAACGGATCGAATCGCTCGAAGAATCGTTCAAGGAATTGAACCGTCTGGCATTGAGTACGGAACGAATGGCGGTATCTATCCAGTCATTGACGACGGAGATCACAAAACAGGGCGAACGTCTGGAAAATATCGAAAGCAAGCCGCGGAAACATTGGGAATCACTGATCGCGGGGATTTTGGGAGCGATTGCGGCAGCAGTCGGAACGGCTATCGCCGCGGGGGTTATCCATTGACGAGGTATAGACGGCGACGGGTAAAAAAGAAAATGGAAATGTCAAAGAAATTACTGATAGCTTCGGACGTCATCACGTCCGTGACGGTTGTTCTGACGTTTGCCGCCGTCTTTATCCTGAAAGACATTTCCCCGCTTGCATATCTGATCTCTGCCGTGTTTGGACTATCAAGCGTCGCGCATGGTTTTTATTTCTGGAAAGCAAAAGCGGAAAATCTGCACAAGTACGGACAAGACGAAAAGATAACAATGTCCGGCGATGACGATTATCCCGGATCCGGCGGGTTCGTTGGATAATAATAAATAGAAAGGAAGGTCATAAAATGGATCAAATGTTGTATGAGGTTTTGAAGCTGCTTATTATGGCGGCAGTCGTGTTTTTTGCCTATCTGTTAAAACGTGAGATAATTCCGTTTGTACAGTCAAAAATGACGGCGGAACAGTTGGCGACGGCGCGGGAGCTTGCGGAAATGTTCGTCTATATGGCGCAGCAGGTTTTTAACGACAAGACCGGGGCGGAGCGAAAGGCAATCGTAACGGAAGCATTAAAAGCCGCGTTAATCAGGACAAATATTTCACTGACCGATCAGATTATCGACGACATGATCGAAGCAGCGGTCAAGGGGCTTCGTATCGCGGAATCATCGGGCGAAATCACGGTAAACACAGAAATCACGGCAGACAAAGAAAGGGGCGCGTAATATGGCAACACAGGCGCAGCAGAAAGCATTTATCAACGTGATCGCGCCGCTAATTGTGAAATATGCAAAGGCGCGCGGGTACAAATGCGTGTCCGGGGCAATCGCGCAGGCGTGTCTGGAATCCGGCTATGGATTGTCGGGGCTGTCGGCGAAGTATCACAATTATTTCGGGCTGAAATGCGGTTCAGCGTGGAAAGGCGCGTCTGTAAATATGCGGACTATGGAAGAATACGCGCCCGGCGTCCTGACGCCTATTTCGGATAATTTCAGGGCATACGCGAACATGGACGCGGGCGTCGCAGGGTATTATGATTTTTTGAATTATTCCCGGTATGCAAAAGTAAAATCGCAGACGACGCCCGAAGCGTACCTGGCAGAAATTAAGGCGGTGGGATATGCGACGTCATCGGCATACGTCAATAATAATATGGCGGTCGTGAAGCTGCACAACCTGACATCGTGGGACAAGAATTTGAAAGGGGACGGGAAAATAATGTATAGCAGACAGGCGGTCGTTAATCTGGTTAATAGTTGGGTAGGAAAGAAAGAAGCGGACGGATCGTATAAAACAATCATTGACACATACAACACGCTTCCGGCGAATCAGCTTCCACGAAAGACAAAAATGCTTTACGGGTGGGCGTGGTGCGCGTGTACATGGTCGGCGGTGGCGGTCGCCCTGAAATACCTTGCAATCATGCCGATCGAAATAAGCTGCTATTATCTGATTGAAGCAGCTAAAAAAATGGGAATCTGGCAGGAAAACGACGCCTACATACCGGAACCGGGCGACGCCGTTCTATATGATTGGGACGACACAGGAGCGGGCGACAATATCGGGAATCCGGATCATGTCGGGACGGTTACATATGTGAACCAAAATTCCGGTTATATGGTCGTTACCGAAGGGAATTATGGGAACGCCGTAAAAAAGCGTACAATTTCCCTGAACGGTCGATATATTCGCGGATTCATCACGCCGAAATACGACGGCGGGACAGTTGCGGAGCCTGAAAAGACAAGCGGGAAGAATATTTCAGAAGTCGCCCATGAGATCATAGCGGGACAATGGGGGGACGGGGAAAGCCGGAAGAAAAATCTGGAAGCGGCGGGCTACAATTACGCCGCGGTTCAGGCGGAAGTAAACCGGATCTTGAATGGCGGAGCGGTAAAAGTAAATAACAGTCAATCAGCTAATCAGGAACAACCCGTCGCCCGGAAAGTGACGTCAACCTGTTACGCACGGAATCAGGAAGCCGCGCTTGCGGGAACATATGTCACGACGGCGGATCTGTACTGCAGGAATGACGCGGGGAAAAATAAAAAAGAGTTGTGCCTGATCCCAAAAGGGACGCCGGTTCGCTGCTATGGGTTCTATAATATGTCTGGCGGCGTGAAATGGTTGTATATTCAGTTCACTATGGACGGAGTACAGTACACGGGATTTTCAAGCGGCGAATATCTGAAAAAGACAGCATAAAAGGAAAGGGGGATCCAGTCCGCAAAAAGGCGCGGGCGCGTAACTGTAAATTAAAAACTTCTTTTGGTTTAAGGAATAACATATCACGGAAAAAGCGGCTGAAAAAACAGTCGCTTTTTTGTATGCGGTATGCTATAATAGCCGGGTATATTATTTAAGAAATGAGGTTGAAAAAATGGGATATAATGATGATATAGATAGAATGATAGAAGCGCAGGATCTGACGCTGCCGCCGGAGCGGGAACCGCAGCGGCAATATTATTTTATAAAAAAATGCCGGGAGATTGTGAAAAAGGAATCGGAGCGGTTAGGACGTCCCTTATATGCGAAATCGGTGTGCATGGGGTGTCAGATGAATGCGCGGGATTCCGAAAAACTGGCTGGAATTTTAGAAACCATTGGTTATCAAATGACTGACAGTGAAGATGCAGATTTTGTTATATACAATACCTGTACAGTCCGGGAAAACGCTAACAATAAAGTCTGGGGACGGCTTGGATATCTGAATACATATAAAAAGAAACATCCTCATATGAAAATTGCCCTCTGCGGCTGTATGATGCAGGAACCAAAGGTGATTGAGAAATTAAAAGCAAGTTATCCATTTGTAGATCTGGTTTTTGGAACCCATAATATTTTTAAATTTGCAGAATTAATGGATGTAGTTTTTGCACAAGAGCGTATCCCCAAAGGGCACCCTGTTATGCCATTTGGCGTATCACAAGGTATGGTAATTGACATATGGAATGAAACAGACAAAATTGTTGAGAATTTACCAGTAGAGCGGAAGTATGATTTCAAATCTGGCGTCAATATTATGTTTGGCTGCAATAATTTCTGCAGTTACTGCATTGTCCCATATGTACGTGGGCGGGAACGGAGCCGAAAACCACAGGATATTCTAAGGGAAATCCAGCAGTTGGCAAAAGATGGCGTGATAGAAGTGATGCTGTTGGGACAGAATGTGAATTCTTATGGGAAAACGTTAAAAGATCCTATTACTTTCGCGGAACTGCTTTCTGAGGTTGAGAAAATTGAAGGGATCCAGCGAATTCGTTTTATGACTTCCCATCCAAAAGATCTCTCAGATGAATTGATTCAGGTAATGGGTCGTTCCACCAAAATATGCAGGCATCTGCATCTGCCCCTGCAGTCTGGAAGCAGCAGAATCTTAAAGAAAATGAACCGCCATTATAATAAAGAGCAATACTTGACATTAGTGGAAAAAATCAGAAAAGCGGTTCCTGACCTTGCTTTGACTACAGATATCATTGTAGGATTTCCAGGAGAGACAGAAGAAGATTTCCAGGAGACCATGGATGTGGTAAAACAAGTTGGATATGACAGCGCTTTTACCTTTATCTATTCCAAAAGAACTGGAACGCCAGCGGCAGAGATGGAACACCAAGTGCCAGAAGATGTGGTCAAAGACCGGTTTGACCGCCTGCTCAAAGAAGTGCAGCACGGCGCGGCAAAACGTGCCCAAGCTTTGACAGGAAAGGTAGAGACTGTTTTGGTAGAAGAGTTGAATGAACAGGACCAAGCCCTGGTAACAGGCAGGCTTAGCAACAATTTTATTGTTCATTTTCCAGGAAACAGTGATTTGATTGGGAAAATTGTGAAGGTAAAATTAAAGGAGTGTAAAGGGTTTTATTTTTATGGTGAAGCCGCAGAGTAGAAAGGTGACAGTATGTATTCATACATGAAAGGTGAACTGATTGAGATTTTCGAAGAAACCATAGTACTTGAAGTGAATCATATTGGTTATAATATCCATATTCCAGCAAGTATGATCGATAATTTTACTGGAACAGGGCAGACAGTGAAGATTTATACTTATCTGTATGTAAAGGATGATGCCGTGCAGCTTTACGGATTTCAGAGCAGGGATGACTTGAATATTTTCAGGCTGCTTTTAGGTGTTAGTGGGATTGGTCCAAAAGGTGCCCTTGCCATTCTTGCCGTAATGACACCAGATGACTTGCGTTTTGCTGTGTTGGGAGAAGATGTCAAGACGATCTCCAAAGCTCCGGGAATTGGAAACAAAACAGCAAAACGGCTGATTTTGGAATTAAAGGACAAGTTAAGTTTGGAAGATGTATTTGAGGCAAAGACAGAACATATGCAGGAAAATGCGTCTGGATCCAGAATTAAGAGTGAAGCTGTGCAGGCATTGACAGCATTGGGTTATTCTTCTATAGAATCCCTGAAGGCTGTCAATCGCGTGGAATTTACAGAAGGAATTACTGTGGAAGAGGTATTGAAGGAGGCGTTAAAGCATCTAGCATTTTTATAAGGACCTTACCATAGAGGAGAAACATCCAGTACAAAAAGAACAATTAGAGAAAAAAGCTCAGCTATAAGGGCAGGAGGAAACAAGAATGATTACCATAAAAAAAATGGAACAGAGAGATACCGATGAAGTGTTCGAGATGATGCGGGATTTTTATGAATCTCCTGCGGTTTTGCATCAGGTGCCGGAGGAAGTTTTAAGACGTAATATTGATGCCTGCACCAATGATAACCAATATATAGAAGGGCTTGTATTTCGGGCACATGGCGGAATCGCAGGATATGCAATGTTGGCAAAAAGTTTCTCTACAGAATTTGGCGGACCTTGCATCTGGATTGAGGATCTCTATATGAAACCAGAGTATCGTGGCGGTGGCATTGGCACACAATTTTTTGGATATCTGGAAAAGACTTACCAGGGGCAAGCTGTACTTTTGAAGCTGGAAGTGGAGAGGGGAAATACTTGGGCGATTGATGTATATAAAAAATGCGGTTATCGTGAACTTCCTTATATGGAAATGATTAAGGAATTGTAATTAAGGAGGAATTTTGAATCGGAATAAATGGATTTTAGCCTTTTCGTGCGTTGCTTTCATAATTGTCTGTTTTGTTTTTATCTATTTTTTAGGGGAACAGAAAACAAGCGCCCTACGGCTTCCAGATAAATATAAGATGTCTGCCGATGATACATTAGGCAAGAAAGAAGAAAAGTTGGTACAAAAATATATAAGTACGATAGATAAAGATGCAGATGGCATCGATGACCAGACTGACATTTTGGAGAATGTTATTTCATATATCAATACAGAGCCAAAATATAAAAGCAGGTATTATGATACAGGTTATCCAGATGATGGGTATGGTGTGTGCACCGATGTAGTGGCATTTGCATTATTGGGAGCAGGTTATGATTTGAAACTGCTGGTACAGCAAGATATTTCTGCAAAGAGCGCAGAGTATGGAATAGAAAAGCCAGATGAAAATATTGATTTTCGGAGAGTGAAAAATTTAAAAATATTTTTTGAACATACAGCAATTCCCCTTACTACAGATATCAATGCAGTGGAAGAATGGCAGGGCGGCGATATCGTTATTTTCAAAAAACATATTGGCATTGTGTCTGACCGGAGAAATGAAAGAGGTGTACCTTATATTATTCACCATGACAGCCCAAGGCAAAAACGTTATGAACAGGATATTTTGGAACAAAGGAAGGATATTGTAGGACATTATCGGATCTCCTGATAAAAAGACAGAATTTATAACAGGTCAACTTGTCTGTAATGTTATTCTTAATATTTTATCTTAGTGTAGCGGTGACTTGGCAGATTGACATTTCAGAGGTTTTATACTATAATTGGAGCATTAATTGGGGAGTATTTTCGTTTATGGAAAGAGTATTCTAACATACCATTGACAAATAGGAAAATTACGCCCGTTCAGAAAGGATCGGCTTTCATGGAAAAACGTGTGATCTCCACTCAGATACAGGAGGAAGATCTTAAAATTGAAACCAGCCTCCGGCCACAATGCCTGGAGGAATATATCGGACAGGAAAAAGCGAAAAAGACCTTAAAGGTATATATTGAAGCCGCAAAACAGAGAGGGGAAGCCCTGGACCATGTGTTGTTTTATGGACCGCCAGGTCTTGGCAAGACTACATTGGCAGGAATCATTGCCAATGAAATGGAGGTACATATGAAGGTCACTTCCGGTCCAGCAATTGGAAAGCCAGGAGAAATGGCGGCAATATTAAGCGGTCTTAAGGAGGGGGATCTTCTGTTTGTAGATGAAATACATCGGCTGAACCGACAGGTAGAAGAGGTGCTCTATCCGGCAATGGAAGATTATGCCATTGACATCATGATTGGAAAAGGGACTTCCGCACGCTCTATCCGTCTTGATTTACCTCATTTTACCTTGGTGGGAGCCACTACACGCGCAGGTTTGCTGTCTGCGCCTCTCAGAGATCGTTTTGGTGTGGTCCATCATCTGGAATTTTATAATCCAGAAGAGTTAAAGACGATTATCCTTCATTCTGCTGTAAAACTTCAAGTTGAAATTGATGAGGAAGGAGCCTTTGAACTTGCAAGGAGATCCAGAGGCACGCCACGTCTTGCCAACCGTCTGTTAAAACGGGTTCGGGATTTTGCACAGGTAAAATATGACGGCAGAATTACCAAGGAAGTCGCAGTTTTTGCGTTGGATCTGCTGGAGGTGGACAAATTTGGATTAGATTTAAATGATCGCAACATTTTAATGACAATGATTGAAAAATTCCAGGGGGGACCAGTAGGGCTGGATACCCTTGCAGCGTCACTGGGGGAGGATTCTGGAACCATCGAGGATGTATATGAACCTTACCTGGTAAAGAACGGTTTTATTAACCGGACGCCCAAAGGACGAACCGTAACAGATTTTGCGTACAGTCATTTCGGAATTGTAAAATAAGGTTGTTTTTCTGTGGGAATAAGGTATAATAATCGTTGTAAAAGCTTGTTATTCAGGGAGGATTAACGTATATGTCAGAGAAAACCAGTGCGGAAGTATTGATTGGTGGTAAGATTTATACCTTAAGCGGTTATGAAAGTGAAGAATATTTGCAAAAGGTTGCAAATTATATCAATAATAAAATTAATGAATTTGAAGAAATGGAACAGTTTCGGCGACTAAAAGCAGATAAAAAATCAATACTGCTGGAACTGAACATTGCGGACGATTATTTTAAAGCAAAGGAACAGGCTGAACAGATGGAAGAGACTGTTCGTGAGAAAGAGCGCGAGATATATGACCTTCAGCATGATTTGATTTCAGCTAAAATCCATGTGGAAAGCTGTGAAAAAACCGCTGCCGAACTGGAAAAGCAGAATAAAGAGCTATTACTGAACAAAACAAAATTGGAAGCATCCCTGGCAGACGCTTTGCTTGGGAAGGTGAAGGGGAAACCTCCTGCACAGCTTCCGAAAGAAGAAAAGGAAGTGGACAAGAATCAGAAGCCTTTGGCGGGTTCGTCCAGTTCCGATGACAGGACATTGGATTTAAGAAAAAATAGCAGTAAAGAAAGGGTGACTCAGAAATTATGAACTTTGAGTCACCCTTCTGATTGGAAACAGGAGGAACAGCAGTTTGAACAGAAAAACAGAGCTTTTGGCGCCGGCAGGCTCCTTTGCCATATTAAAAGCTGTGGTAAACGCTGGGGCAGACGCAGTATATGCATCAGGCACCCGTTTTGGAGCCAGGGCATATGCAGACAACTTTACCAAGGAGGAAATGCTTGCGGCAATTGATTATATACATTTGAAAGGAAAACGGCTGTATCTGACAGTAAATACATTGTTAAAGGAACAAGAAGCCATAGAATTGTATGATTATCTGGCTCCATTCTATGAAGCAGGTTTAGATGCGGTAATTGTACAGGATTTTGGAGTTTTGCAGATATTGAAAGATTATTTTCCAAAACTGCCTATCCATGCAAGTACCCAAATGACAGTTATGGGAGCTTACGGCGCAAAGCTGTTGCTGGAGGCAGGCTGCAGTCGGATTGTAACGTCGCGGGAACTGTCTTTACATGAAATTTCTAATATTGTGGAAACTACAGGGGCAGAGATTGAAAGTTTTGTCCATGGTGCCTTATGCTACTGTTACTCAGGACAGTGTTTATTGAGTAGCTTGATTGGAGGAAGAAGCGGAAATCGCGGAAGGTGTGCACAGCCGTGCCGGCTTTCCTATGAATTGTTTGAGAGTAAGGAATCTGCAATAAAATCAAGAAAACAGAAAGAAAATTTTTTGCTTAGCCCAAAAGATTTATGTACCGTTGACATCATACCTGAATTGATAAAAAGCGGGGTTCATTCTTTTAAAATCGAAGGCAGGATGAAACAGGCAGAATATGCTGCAGGAGTCACCAGTATCTATCGGAAATATATTGACCAGTATGAAAAAAATCCGGCAATACCTTATCGGGTAGAAGAAAAAGATCGGCAGATGTTACTGGATTTGGGCAGCCGCTGCGGATTTACAGAAGGGTATTACAAACAACAGAATGGAAAAGACATGATTACGTTTTCCAGTCCCTCCCATGAAAAAAGGAATGAAACACTGCACGATCAAATCCGCAGCCGCTATATCGAAATGGAAAATAAAGAAAAAGTAAAGGGAATCTTAAGACTTTTTGCCGGAAAGCCGGCAGAACTTGTGTTAAAATACAAGGAAATACAGGTTGCAGCGACAGGGGAAGTGGTCCAAATTGCAGGCAGGCAGCCATTATCCAAAGAAATTATCCTGGAAAAAATGAAAAAAACAGGGAATACCCCATTTCAATTTGATACATTAACCTTGGAAATGGGAGAAAATATTTTTTTTCCAGTGGGCGCTTTAAACCAGCTTCGAAGGGCAGGGCTTCAAAAGCTGGCAGAGACTGTGCAGGAGCCATACCGCAGAAATGTGATTGAAAAAAAGAACCATACATCTCTGAAACAGGAAGACAAGGTAAAAGAAAATTTTTCCAGTGACAGATATGAGTCTGTGGAGGGGCGAGGAGAAGAATCCTTGAAAACACAAAGATACGATTCCATGGAAAGCCAAAAAAATGAATTTATGGAGCCCAAAAATCCTAATTTACTAGGAATTCGGCTTTCCATTTTAACCGAGACACTTGCACAGTTTGAGGTGGCATTGGAGCAGCAAGAAACAGATAGGATCTATTTGGAGGCTTTTGCCCTAGAGCGGAAACAATTTTCACGGGAGTGGAAAACATTGGTTTCCAAGGTGCATAAGGCAAAAAAAGAATGTTGCCTCGCATTGCCCTATGTATTTCGGATGGAAACAGCACATTGGTATGAAACGAATTGGAAGGAGATTGCACAGGCTGGGGCGGATGGGTATTTGATCCGGAATCTTGAGGAATTGTCCTTTTTGAGAGATCGGAAGGTGGATACATCCAAGATCCAGGGAGATTATAATTTATACTGTTATTCCAATGAAGCAATCCAAGGATTAGGCAGATTGTCTTTGAGCCAATATACATTGCCAGCAGAATTGAACAGAAAAGAAATAAAAAATCTTGATTGTTCCAAAGGGGAAATCCTTGTGTATGGTTTTCAGCCCTTGATGCTCAGCGCGCAATGCCTACATAAGAATACATCTGGCTGTGACAAAAAAAAAGGGGTTTTTTATCTGAAAGACCGTTATGGGAATTTATTCCCAGTGAAAAGCCGTTGTGAAGACTGTTACAATATCATATACAATATTAGTCCCCTTTCTTTGTTCCACCATTACAAGGAGATCAGACAATTGGAACCTGCAGGCGTCCGAATTTCTTTTACTTTGGAAAACCAGGTGGAAGTGGAACAGATTTTCAGTTATTACAGACAGGCTCTCAAAGGGACTTTGGACAGGGAACATTATTTGAAGGATTTTACAAATGGGCATTTCAAACGAGGAGTCGAATAATTTATGGTACACTTGATTACAGAATTATCAAAATATACAATGATCATCCTGTTTGCATTATATACGTATCAATGTTTTGCTGCATTAAAACGCAGCATTGACAAAGAAGAGCAAGCTGAAAAATATAAAAGCCAGGTAGTGTACATGTATTTATTTCATATGAATGCGTATGGCGTTTTGGTGTTGTCCGTGAGGGATATAAAACTTATAAAGTTTTATCTGATGCAAGTAGTGTTTTTTGCGGCAGTCCAGCTCTGCTACAGCATCTTTTATAAACGGGTTTCCAGGCTTGTTGTAAATAATATGTGTATGCTTATGTGCATCGGCTTTGTGATGTTGACAAGGCTGTCCTATGAACATGCCATGAAACAATTTCAAATTGCAGTTATTTCCATGGCGTTGACTTTGCTGATTCCGTTTTTGATCAGCAGATGGAAATTTGTCCGTGGCCTGACTTGGCTGTATGCATTGGCAGGAATAACGATGCTTGGTGTTGTTGCCGTATTAGGGGCTGTCTCCCATGGCGCTAAGCTTTCTTTTTCTGTGGCTGGAATTACCGTCCAGCCCTCAGAATTTATAAAAATTATTTTTGTATTTTTTGTCGCCTCTATGTTTTATGAATCGACAGAATTTATGCAAGTGGTAAAGACAACCATAATCGCTGGGCTTCATGTAGTGATCTTAGTGATATCCAAGGATCTGGGCGCTGGGCTGATTTTTTTTATCGCTTATATGGTAATGCTGTATGTGGCAACCAGAAAGTTATACTATTTTGCCGGGGGACTAGTATGCGGGGCGCTTGCCTCCGTTGTGGCATACCATCTGTTTCACCATGTGCGTGTGCGTGTGGTGGCATGGCAGGATCCTCTTGCCGTATTTGAAAATGCAGGAAACCAAATATCCAACTCCCTGTTTGCCATCGGAACTGGCGGATGGTTTGGAATGGGCTTGAATCAGGGAATGCCCTATAAAATACCAGAAGTAAAACAAGATTTTATTTTTTCTGCTGTATCAGAGGAGTTGGGAGGGATTTTTGCCATTTGTCTGATTTTAGTTTGCGTCAGTTGTTTTCTGATGTTCCTCAATATAGCCATGCAGATGAAAGACTTTTTTTATAAGTTGGTAGCATTGGGGCTGGGAACGATTTATGGGTTTCAGATTCTTTTGTCAATAGGCGGAGACATTAAATTTATTCCGTCTACTGGAGTAACGCTTCCTCTAGTCAGCTATGGCGGGAGTTCCTTGTTGAGTACGTTGATTATCTTTTCAATAATCCAGGGATTGTATCTGATGCGTGAACGCACACAAGAAGAGGCATCCGGTTTGGGCAAAAACGGAAAAAAACGAAAAATTGCCAAAGAAGAGACCAGCAATGGAAAGAGAATAAGACAGAAATCTTTCGAAAAAGATCCTGATAATTTCAGGAACGAAGAAAGAGAAAAAGGGGCAAAACAAAAAGGAGGAAGTTTATCGAATGAAGAAAACATCCACGGAACAAAAGTTGAGGACTTCGACTAGGGGAGGAAAAAACCGGGAATTTGTCATTATCACGTATCTGTTTGTGGGAGCGTTTATTTTAATGATGGGGTATTTCACGTATTTCCAAATGTTTCGCAGTGAGGATTTTATCAATAGCCCCTATAATACTAGGCAGAATACTTTTGCAGAGCATGTCATCCGGGGAGAGATCCGTTCCGCTGATGAAAAAGTACTTGCACAGACGATTGTGGGGGAGGATGGCAGTGAGACAAGGTATTATCCCTATGGATCTATGTTTGCCCATGCAGTCGGATTTGACAGTAATGGCAAATCTGGAATTGAATCTTTTGGTAATTTTAGTTTATTGCGTTCCCATGCTTTTTTTCTGGAACAAGTGTTAAACGGGATTCGGAACCAAAAAAATCCAGGGGACAATGTGGTAACAACGTTGAATTACAGTATACAGGAGATTGCTTATCAGGCATTGGGAGAAAACCGTGGCGCCATAGTGGTTTTGGAACCTTCCACTGGGAAAATTCTTGCCATGGTGTCGAAACCAGATTTTGATCCCAATTCCATAGGAGCGGAATGGGATTCTATTATTTCGAATACAGACAGCGAAAATTCCATTCTGGTAAACCGTGTCACGCAGGGGCTTTATCCTCCTGGTTCTACTTTCAAAATTTTAACGACTCTGGAATATATCCGGGAACATCCCAATTACCAGGAGTATTCCTATGAATGTACAGGAAGTATTAGCATGGAAAATACGGAAATTCATTGTTATAACAACGCTGTCCATGGTTCGGAGGATCTTGCACATTCTTTTGCAAAATCCTGTAATACCTCCTATGCAAATATTGGATTAGAGCTGGATAAGGGGAAATTTGCCAGCCTGTGCAACGGGCTTTTATTCCATAAAGATCTGCCAGTTTCCTATCCTTTTAAACAGAGCAGTTTTGTGCTTGACCAGAAATCCAACACAGACCAAGTGACCCAGATGGCAATTGGACAGGGGGAAACGCTGGTAACGCCAATGCATATGGCTATGATTACAGCGGCAATCGCCAATCAGGGCACATTGATGAAACCTTATGTGGTTGACCACACAGAAAATTATCAAGGAGTTACTGTAAAAGAATATAAGCCGTCTACTTATGGTTCCCTGATTTCTGCAGAAGAAGCAGGGAAACTTCAGGAACTGATGTCCCTAGTAGTCAGCGAAGGGACTGGTTCCAAACTAAGCGGTCAGAGTTATCAAGCGGCAGGAAAAACTGGTTCCGCAGAATTCAGCAGCAATAAGAGTGAAAGCCACGCATGGTTTACTGGTTATGCATCCACAGAGGAAAAGGGCACCATCGCAGTGACTGTAATTGTAGAAAACGGAGGTGCTGGAAGCACCACGGCTGTGCCTATTGCAAAACAAGTGTTTGATACGTATTTTTCCTTATAAAATAAGTGAAATTTAAGTCTGTTAAACATATATTACCTTATATACGCTGCAAACAGTCAGACTGTAGCCAACAAAAGAAAAATCTTGCAAGATACTATAAAAAGGGGTATACTGTTTTTAAAGTCTAAAGACCACATCAGGAGGTATTGCAATGATTGAAGCAACAAGTTGTGGTGGTGTGGTAATATTTCGCGGGAAAATTTTGCTTTTGTATAAGAATTACAGAAACAAGTATGAGGGCTGGGTGCTTCCAAAAGGGACTGTCGAGCCAGGCGAAGAATACAAAGAAACGGCGGCAAGAGAGGTGTTGGAGGAGACTGGAGTGGATGCCATGATTATTAAATATGTTGGAAAAAGCCAGTATACCTTCACTGTTCCAGATGATACCGTGGAGAAGGATGTCCATTGGTATTTGATGATGGCAGACAGTTATTACAGCAAACCACAACGGGAAGAATATTTTGTTGATTCAGGATACTACAAATTTCACGAAGCATATCATTTATTGCGCTTTGCAAATGAGAAACAGATACTGGAAAAAGCATATAATGAATATCTTGATTTGAAAAAGAGTAATCTTTGGGGCAACAGAAAATATTTTTAATCTCCTTCCTGTAAATGCAGGCAGGAGGCAGAAGAAGAAAAGGTGCTCACGGGAAGCGGGCACCTTTTCCCTATACAAAAAACATGTGGGAAAAATTAGTTTCCAAAGATAACGTGACTTTTTTTCAGCCTGCTTGCGCCCATAGCACAATGTGAATAAGAGAAGAAATGGAGAATAAAATGATCTGGTATAAAGATTTTTATGCAGGAGAAGGCATAGCGAAGAAAAAAGAAAAAATAAAATGGAAAATCCTTCATAATGCTGGTCAGATTGATATTTATGTGATTTCTTTAAGCAGCAACCCGGAAAATTTGTTGGACATTATTCCTTCTTGGGAGCTGATGCAGACATATTATCCAAAGGAAGATCTGTTGGTTGTAGGTGTAGAAAAAGGATATGAAAATGCCATGGAATTGGCGGGAATGATTGTTATGGATGTGTTGCAGAAAACCGGGAGCCTGGATATCAGAGATTATTTTCTGGGACAGGAAAGAGATAATTTTGGGAGAGAGCCAGTATGGAAATCCTGTTTTTGGTTTTAAAATTAATTGGTATTTTACTTGCTGTGATCGTATTCTTAATTGTAACAGTGATCGTAGTTCCGGTCCACTATCGTATAGGCATGAGAGTGCAGGAGTCTGTAGAAGGGGCAGCAGAATTTCATTGGTTATGTCATTTGGTTAACCTGCAGATTCGATATGAGAAGGATTTGACCTTTCAATTACGGATCTTTGGGATTCCCATTGCCCTTGGAAGGCAAAAAAAAGTAAAACAGGAACCTCAAAAAGCAATAGAGGATCCAGAAATCCTGGAAGTGGCACAAGATCAACTGCAACAATCCGAAAACAGGGAACACTCTGAGAAGAGAGGTCAATCTGAGAGTTTTCAAGAAAGACAGGAACCATCTGAGGGCAGAGGGCATTTTGAGGGTTCTAAGGAGCAGCTAGAATGCTCCAAGAATGAAAAAACAGCAAAAATTTCCTTGGAACAGCCAGAATTTCCAGAGGATCAGGTTAAAAGGAAAGTATCACAATCGGCAGAAGATTTTGGCAGCTCTGCAAGGAGAACCGCAGGCAGAGAAAAACAACAAACAGAACGAAAAGATAATAGGAATTACAAAAAACAGCGAAAAAACAGGGGATTTCAAAATATACCGAAAAAAATTCACAACTTTTTTTCTAGAGTTCATCAATGGGTCATAGAGGTAAAAAAGAAGCCTGCATTAATGAAAGAAAAATTTCAAAACATAAAAACTATAGTATTGGAAGAAACTAATAAATGCGCTTTCATTGTTGTAATAAAAGAATTTAAGAGGCTGGCAAGGCATTATTCTCCAAGAAACGTATCTGGTGAACTTTTATTTAGCATGGGAGAGCCTTCACAAACAGGAAAAATACTAGGCGTATTGAGCCTGTTTCCTTTCTGGACAAGGTATGAGGTTCATCTTTTTCCAGATTTCTATGCAGAGTCGTTCTATGTCAAGGGTGAGCTGCAAATGAAGGGATATATCCGGTCATGGCATATTTTATTGTCATTATTCCGGTTGATCAAAGATAAAAATATACGAACAGTGATTGCAAGATTCAAAGCATAACAGGAGGTTACATTATGCAGGAAAATAATTTTAACACAACCATCCAGTCGTTATTTAAGGGCATGGACAGCTTTATTACAACAAAAACTGTAGTTGGAGAGGCTGTACACATTGGAGATACCATTATCCTTCCATTGATTGAAGTATCTTTTGGAGTAGGTGCCGGTGCATTCTGCCAAGATAAGAAAAATAATGCTGCCGGAGGAATGGGCGGCAGGATTACGCCAAGTGCAGTACTGGTAATCCAAAATGGATGTACGAAATTGGTCAATATTAAAAATCAGGACAGCATTACTAAGATTTTAGATATGGTGCCTGACTTTGTCAACAAATTTACAAATAAACAGGCAGGAAAAGAGACGCCTGCGGCAGACGAATCCGCAAAAAAGGAAGCTGCACAGGATCTTGCTGAAAAATTAAACGTAGTCTCTATGGAAGAAGCACAAGGATAAAAATTTATGTATTAAGAAGATGTAAGGAGCATATATTAGTAATAATATATGCTCTTTTTTCTGGTGATGGCATGAAACGGCTCATAGGTTTTATTATGTTTTGGATTGCAGTTGGAATGGCGATTATGATTTTTTTACCCAATGAAGTACTGGGGATATTGATTATTTTTATCTTGCTGTTACTGGGATATAATCTTTTTTGTTGTTGAGGGGCTGGAAATAATTTGCTTGCGATGGTTCCCGCCGCAGTGTGATTCTACTTGGTAGGTTTTATACCTAAAGAATCTCGATTCGAGGGATTTTGCGCCGCAAATACATCGCTTTTTAATCATATAGGAAATTGCTCCAAATTTCCTATATGAGAAAATAAATATGCGCACGCGCACAAAAGGAAAATATTGCTGCGTAATTGTGCTCGGCGCGGAACAAAAGATGCGTGAGCAAAAGAAATTGGTCGCGGGGGTGCGTGAAACGCACTTTTGTTCTTTCCTATATGAGAAAAAAGGAGCAGTGTACTGGCATTGCCAATGAACTGCTCCTGAATGGTCATTTGAAATGAATTAAGCTCTTTCAACTTTTCCGCTTCTCAAGCAAGAAGTACAAACATACATCTTCTTAGCGGCTCCATTTACTTTACATTTTACGGATTTAATGTTAGACTTCCACATTCTGTTACTTCTTCTATGAGAATGGCTGACATTCTTTCCAAAATGTGCACCTTTTCCACAAACGCTGCATTTTGCCATAATTGCACCTCCTTGCAATTTACTAAGCCCGATATATTTCACAGACTCACAACAAGAGTATTCTAACAGAAAGAATATGATATTGCAAGTAAAAAATGAAATTTTAATAAAAAAGAAAATACATGTTTCTTTTTTACAAAAAACAGGGTATAATATAAACAACTGGGAGCATAAAAAGCATTCAGTTGTTTCACGGGAAAAGGCTTAGGTTTTTTTCGAGTGTTTGAAAAGAAAAGCTTATGAAAAAAGTCCAGTATCTTTTTAAATTAAAAAATGCAAAATTTACAAAGAAAATAGTAAACGTTTTATGAAACGTCGCCAAAAGGGCTGGGTAACTAAATTTCGCAGAGCGATAATCTTTGTTTAGATAATAATAGAAGCTCCACAAAGGAGCGTTTAACTAAAAAATGGAGGCTGTAGTATGAGAGGACAAGTGGATACACAGTATGGTAAAGTGTTGATTGGTACAGATGTTATCGCAACTTATGCTGGTTCCGTGGCAGTGGAATGTTTTGGAATTGTTGGAATGGCTGCCGTAAATATGAAAGATGGTTTGGTAAAACTGTTAAAACGTGATTATCTAAACCATGGAATTAACGTTGCCATCAATGACAATAAGATCACCCTGGATTTTCATGTGATCGTTTCCTATGGGGTAAGTATTTCCACTGTTTCTGATAACCTGATCAGCACGGTGAAATATCAGGTAGAGGAATTTACTGGTATGAAAATCGAAAAAATCAACATCTTCGTGGAAGGTGTCAGAGTGATTGATTAAGGAGGACGCAAAAGTGGCAATTACTACAATAGATGCACCTATGCTTGCCAAAATGTTTTTGGCAGGAGCAAAGAATCTGGAAGAAAAAAAAGAATGGATTAATGAATTAAATGTATTTCCGGTACCAGATGGGGACACTGGAACCAATATGACAATGACCATTATGTCAGCAGCTGCAGAAGTGAGCAATTTAGGAGATAAGCCGGATATGGCATCATTGGCAAAAGCAATTTCCTCTGGTTCCCTGCGTGGTGCGCGAGGAAATTCTGGTGTTATCTTATCGCAGTTGTTTCGTGGGTTTACCAAAGGAATCAGCAAATATGAAGTTTTGGATGTAGTTATCTTAAGCGATGCGCTTCAGAAAGCGGTGGAAACCGCATATAAGGCCGTTATGAAGCCCAAAGAGGGAACCATCCTCACAGTGGCAAAAGGCGGCGCGGATAAAGCACTGGAATTGATTGGTGAGACAGATGACCTGGCTGTTTTTCTGGATGAGGTGATAAAACATGCCGATTATGTATTGAGCCAAACTCCTGAAATGCTTCCAGTATTAAAACAGGCAGGGGTTGTGGATTCTGGCGGACAAGGGCTTGTCACAGTGTTAAAAGGAGCATATGACGCCCTCCTTGGAAAAGAGATTGATTACACCATTGAAAGTACCAGCACAGGAAGCGGTGTGGTTAAGATTTCTGAACAGGCAGAGCAGGATATTAAATTTGGGTATTGTACAGAGTTTATTGTCGTTTTGAACCAGCCTCTGGTAGAAAAGGAAGAATTGAATTTTAAATCTTTCCTGGAATCAATTGGAGATTCCATCGTAGTAGTTGCTGATGATGAAATTACAAAAGTCCATGTACATACCAATGATCCTGGACTTGCAATTCAACAGGCGCTGACTTATGGTTCTTTGAGTAAAATTAAAATTGATAATATGCGTGAGGAACATCAGGAAAAACTTATCAAGGATGCCCAGAAAGCAGCGGCAGAACAGAAAGCAGCAGATGAAAAGAGACGTTCTGAACAGGAGGCGATAGCACAAAAAGTGCAGGCACCCAAGAAAGATATGGGATTTATCTCCGTTTCCATTGGCAAAGGTATCAATGAGATCTTTCAGGGGCTTGGCGTGGATTATATTATTGCAGGGGGACAGACGATGAATCCCAGCACAGAGGATATGCTGAATGCGATCGAGGACGTAAATGCAGACAATATTTTTATCCTGCCGAACAATAAGAATATTATTCTTGCGGCGAATCAGGCTGCATCTCTGATAGAAGAGAAGAATATATTCGTGATCCCTACCAGGACAGTACCACAGGGAATTACAGCATTAATTAATTTTATGCCCGACAGTACGGCAGAAGAAAATGCACAGCGTATGACAGAGGAACTTTCCAATGTAAAGAGTGGTCAGGTGACTTATGCAGTGCGTGATACCTTGATTGATGAAAAATCGATCAAACAAGGAGATTATATGGGAATTGGAGACAGTTCCATCTTATCTGTTGGAAGGGATTTGGACACTGTCACAAAAGAGATGATAGATCAGATGGTAGATGAAGATTCAGCGATTATCAGTATCTATTATGGAGAGGAAATAGAAGGGGAAACGGCTAAAAAGTTGGGTGCCGAACTTGGAGAATTGTACCCAGACTGTGAAATTGAGGTTCACTTAGGTGGACAGCCAATTTATTATTATGTAGTTTCTGTAGAGTAGATTTCATTCATCTGATATTTTAAAGGAGCGGTCCCATGGACAAATTATCTAATATCGGAGTGTTAAAAGGGGTCGGTGCAAAAACAGAACAGTTATTTCATAATCTTGGAGTATACACCATTGGTGATATACTCCTTCATTATCCCAAAGATTATGACAAACTTCCGCCAGTCACCCCGCTCTCTGAGCTTCCATCCATTTTAGGAACATCTAACCAGGACGTCAGTCTGATGCATATGGAAATAAAAGAGGAAGAAAATGCAGCAAAAAAACAGAAAATTGGCATAATGGCGGCAGTGGCAGCAAGGATTGATAAAACACCTTATGTGCGTTCGGCAAAAAATATGCAGGTTACCTCCCTTATTTTGCAGGAACAGCGAGTAAAACTAGATTTGGTTTGGTTTCGGATGCCTTATCTGAGAAATACTTTAAAATTGGGGCAATGGTTTGTATTTTTGGGCAAGGTAATGAGGAAGGGGCAAAGTTTCCATATGGAACAGCCTCAGATTTTTACTTTAGAGAAGTACCAGTCCATGCAGAACTGTCTGTGGCCATGTTATGCACTGACAGCAGGGCTGGGAAAGAATAAAATATCCCAAACCATAAGGCAGGTACTGGAGGAGCTGGATCTGTCCACAGATTATCTGCCAGAAGAAATCCGTTGCCGCCATGGGCTTTCCGAATATAATTATGCGATTGAAAATATCCATTTTCCAGAAAGTGAAATTGCTTTGGAACAGGCGGGGAAAAGATTGATCTTTGATGAATTTTTTCTGTTTATCCTTTCCGCAGGGATGCGAAAGGGACAGATGGAGGAGATTGTAAATTCTTTTGAGTTTTTGCCACTTTTTTCTGAATTCCAAAGAAATTTGGAGCCTTGTGAAGAAAATGTGTTGAAACCAACTGGCACAGCACATCAACAACTGTGGGCGGACCAAGTGATGGAAGCTCTCCCTTATCAGTTGACGGATGCCCAGAAACGCACTTTACAGGAAATTCGTGTGGATCTTCGGGGCGGGAAGATTATGCAGCGCTTGGTCCAAGGGGATGTTGGATCTGGAAAAACCATTATTGCCTTTTTGTCTATGTTAGATGTGGCACAGGCGGGATATCAGTCTGCGTTGATGGCGCCTACAGAGGTGCTTGCCATGCAACATTACCAGACATTTTCAAATTTGTGTGAGACTCACAACTTACATATCCCAGTAATTCTCTTGACAGGTTCCTTGACTGCAAAGGAGAAACGGCGTGCTTATGAGCGGATACAGCTTTACTCCAATGCAATGGTTATTGGAACCCATGCATTGATCCAAGAACGTGCCATATACGAAAATCTGGCATTGGTTATCACAGACGAACAACATCGTTTTGGTGTAAAACAGCGAGAATCCTTGTTTCAGAAAGGCACACAGCCTCATGTGCTTGTAATGAGTGCAACGCCGATTCCTAGAACTCTCGCTATTATTTTATATGGTGATCTTGATATCTCTGTTGTTGATGAAGTGCCAGCAAAACGTCTCCCAATTAAAAGCTGTGTTGTAGGAAAAAACTCTCGGAAGGCTTCTTATGAATTTTTGAGGAAAGAGATTGCCATGGGGCACCAGGCATATATTATTTGTCCTTTGGTAGAGGAAAGTGAGGGATTGGAAGCGGAAAATGTGACAGATTATGCTGAAATAGTAAAAGAGCAATTGCCTTCTGGAATTGTAGTGGAGTGCCTGCATGGTAAAATGAAATCTGGAAGGAAAAACCTTATAATGGAGCAGTTTGCACAAAATGAAATCCAGGTATTAGTCTCTACCACTGTAATTGAAGTGGGAGTAAATGTGCCAAATGCCACCGTTATGATGATCGAAGATGCCCAGCGGTTCGGGCTTGCCCAACTTCATCAGCTCCGTGGAAGGGTGGGAAGGGGAGATGCACAGTCCTATTGTATTATGATCAATACCACAGATTCAGAAAAAGCAAAAAAACGGCTGGATATCTTAAATCAATCAAATGATGGGTTTTTTATTGCAGGGGAAGACTTAAAACTGAGGGGACCAGGGGACTTTTTTGGCATTCGACAGAGCGGGTTGTTAGAGTTTCGACTTGGAGATATTTATCAGAACGCAGATTTGCTGAAAATTGCCTCAGAGGAAGCAAATTTATTATTGGAAGAAGATCGAAAACTACAGGAACCAGAACATGAAAGAATCCGAACCCAGATCCAGTATTATATGGACAGTCAGGGGGAAACTGTGAATTTATAGGATCCATCTTAGAACAAAAGTGCGTTTCATGCACTCCTGCAACCAATTATTTTCGACAATGCATCTTTTGTTCCGCGCCGCGCACGATTGCGCAGCAATCGTTTCCCCTTGTGCGCGTGCGTGCGCATGGTAGTTTTCTCATATAGGAATTTTCGAGGAATTTTCTATCAGTTTTTTTTCGAACAAGAAAGATAATTTTTTGTACGAGACTTGCATAAGATAGAAAAAAAAGAATGGGAAATATATGAAGAAACTATTAAGTTCACATTGGAGGAAGAGAGAACATTTTTTAAAAAATGGATCCTCCTTATGGGGACGAATCATAAAAATTAGTTTACTTGCAACTTTTGTGGGAGGAATATTTGCAGCAAATTTGATGGGGCGGGAGGCTGTTTCCAATGCTGGGATTCTTAATGATTACTTTGTAGAAAAATTTCAATATACAGAGATAAATGGAGAAAATTTGTTCTTTTATATTGTGGGAGAACGTGTGCCGTTGCTGTTGTTGTTATTTGTATTGTCATTTACCTCTTTTGGAATTTTAGGTGGAATCTTTATGTTGGGGTGGCAGGGATTTTCCGTGGGATTTATGCTGTCAACAGCAATTGCAAAATATGGAGTGAAAGGGATTCTTCTAGTATTGGCAGGGTTGTTTCCACAATATCTGTTTTATTTTCCAGTATATCTTTTGTATTGTTACCTTACGGTTTATCTGCGTCAGCGGATAGCTGTGGAAAGATATGACAATATCTCACAACGTTACTATATCTTTAGCGCAGGAATTTTGCTAATCATGTGTTTTTTAGTTATATTTTTTGCGGGGATTTTTTTGGAAAGTTATATAAATCCTTTCATTCTCAAACAGATCTTAAAGCTGTTTTTTTAAAGGGCAAACAAAAAATGGCAAATCATAATAGGGCGATTCACATTCCAGATTGTCAACCTAATATGAATATGGACGAAACTGAGTATAGGAATCATGAAGGCACAACAATAAATCATTTTTATGAAAAATTGTTTTTGATTAAAGATATGATGAATATCAATTGTGCAAAATCCATTGCTTGGAAAAGGCATGAATATATGTGTGGATTTTTAAAAGAATTTAATGATGAATGGAATGGATAATACGGAAGGGTGGTATATATGATTAGGGAAATCTTGAAGGATGATTTAGACGGTTTATTAAGATTATATATGCAGTTACACAATAATCCCATGCCGGAAAAGACCGCTGAACTATTACAGATTTGGGACAATATTTTTCAGGATAAAAATCATCATGTGATTGTCGCTGAAGAAAATGGGGAAATCGTATCTTCCTGTGTCTGCGTCATCATTCCCAACCTGACGCACAACCAGCAGCCGTATGCTTTTATTGAAAATGTGATAACTGATGAAAAGTT
>CATOOV010000041.1 GCA_951801955.1 uncultured Lachnospiraceae bacterium | reverse complement strand
TGTACTCTACCATCTCTTCTGCCATATCTACGTCACGGATTCTGGACTCAGCAGCGGATGTGTTCTCGGATACGTTATCCAAGTTGGCAATGGTGTGCTCCAATCTGTTCTGTAATGCACCAAGCAAAGAACGCTGTGCAGATACTTTTTCAATTGCAGACTGGATCTTGCTCATTGCGGAACCTGCCTTTCCATGCTCAGTTACATCCAAGCCGGTAATTCCCAACTTAGTGGAATTCATCTGGCTGATATTAATTTCGATTTTCTGTCCAGCTAATGCTCCTACCTGAAGGTTCATTCCTGTGAAATTTCCGTCTAACAGGTTCATGGTATTGAACTGTGTAGTAGACTGGATTCTGTCAATCTCAGATACTAACTGGTCAATCTCGTTCTTGATTGCTGTACGGTCAGCCGTGGTATTGGTATCGTTTGCTGCCTGGGTTGCAAGCTCGTTCATTCTCTGTAAGATGGAATGGGATTCATTCAAAGCGCCCTCAGCAACCTGGATTAAGGAAACACCATCCTGGGCGTTAGAGGAAGCTTTGTTCAAGCCTCTGATCTGGCTTCTCATCTTTTCAGAAATAGATAATCCTGCCGCGTCATCCCCTGCACGATTGATTCTATAACCAGATGATAATTTCTCTGTGGATTTTGCCTGTGCGCTTGTTGTGATTCCTAACTGTCTGTTTGCGTTCATCGCTGTAAGATTGTGCTGTACTACCATAATTTTTTCCTCCTTGTTTTCCTATGGTATCACCCGCAAAGCCAAACTTTCTGCTGCGGGCTGTTTCTTGCCGCCTGGCTGTTTGTTTTTATAGGCGGCTGCTTTTATGCCGCAAATCCGTTTGCGTGCATTTGCCTTCAATCATTCCAGAAGGCAGTTCTATAATAAGCAAAGCCTTTGTACCTTTCTTCATTGCTGCCTCGACACATTTTGCTGACAGCAGGGCACTTTTTGACCTTACATTATTACCGGTTTGACGCTTTTCTCTCCTCCTGGCGGATCCGCTTGCGCTCCGCCACAATAATCGACTTGATCTTTTCTTTTGCTTCCGGTGAAAGTTCCTTTTCCCGGTGATACTTTACCTCATTGCCAGGTTCCGGCGCCATGCCATAGCGCTCTAAGGCGCCGCTTCTCACAATGTTGTACTTTTTGGGCGCATCCACCAGAATCCGCAGCTTAGTAGAACTTCCTCCGCTAAACACGATCTTAATATCGTCGCCGATCAATATATATTCCCCTGGTTCCACGGTCAGTTTCAGCATTGGGCACCCCCTGAGATAAATTTGTTTTAGCCGCCGCTTATAGAAGTGGGAGCCTTCTCTGACGAGATAAATTTTTTGCAACTTTCCATTGACAAAGGTTGCATTTTGTCTATAAGAAATCAATAATGTCTCTTAGATTATCTAGCCTGAACTTTTATGCAGCTGACAAGCCCAGGACAAAAATCTGATATACATAATCATCATCAAGGAGGAAATTATCATGAGCAAAACACAACCAATCCGACAACTTGACCAATTGACAGAATTTAAAAATTATTACCAAACAGAACGTCCGAATCCAAGAAATTACACGCTGATTGTACTGGGTTTAAACACCGCGCTGCGCATTAGCGATATTTTAAAGATTACCTGGGGTATGGTATATGACTTCGACAAAGAACATTATCATGTTCATTTGCATCTTACAGAACAGAAAACGGGAAAAGAGAACATCATTGCGTTAAATCACGCTGTCACAGAAGCATTGGAACAATTCCGCCACACAAAATCAGACTGCAGCAGCACAGATTTTTTATTTCCAAGCCAGAAAAACAAGGGCTTGCCAATCAGCCGGTACCAGGCGTACCGCATTATAAAAAAAGCTGCCAAGGAAACCAGGCTGCCAGAACATATCAGCTGCCATTCCCTGAGAAAGACCTTCGGCTACCATGCCTGGAAAAATGGCACTCCGCCCGCTCTTCTTATGGATATTTTCAACCATTCTTCTTACCGGGTTACAAAGTGTTATCTTTGTATTGAGCAGGATGACAAGGATAATGTATTTTTTGAAATGGATTTATAAAAAATTTGATTTCGGGTATAAAGTATTTGAATTTAACTCCGATATAGAAAGTGTAGAATAAAAAATGCAACCTTTGTCAATGGAAGGTTGCATTTTTTAGTATTGGTAAATTCTTTCTTATTATTCAGAATTTATTGTAAATAATTGCTTTTTTCATAAAAATAATTCTCTTTGCACGTATACAAACAATTGTTCTGATTTTTCTTGCTTTTTTCTTTTTCCTGTGTTATGATAAATAAAGAACGTTTGTTCCACAATTATATATATTATGATTTGACGCAGAGTACACATGGTTTTAGCCTGCCCGAAAGACAGATGCCATTCGGCGTGCCATAAGGCAGCAGGGGAATGCGCAAGGCTTGTGAGCGGGTCTTTCATTACAATGTAGGAAATTTTTAGAAAGAGAATGTGATCACCTATGAATCTACAGATGAATATGGATTTAATGGAAAAGCTGAATATTTTATCAGCCGCAGCAAAATACGATGTGGCATGCACTTCCAGCGGTGTAGACCGAAAAGGCGGCGGTAAGGGCATAGGCAATGCCATTGCACCTGGAATCTGCCACACTTTTTCTGCGGATGGAAGATGTGTTTCTTTACTGAAAATCCTGTTTACCAATGAGTGTATCTTTAATTGTGCTTACTGTCTCAACAACCGTGATTCCGATGTCAAGCGCGCAGCGTTTACCCCAGACGAAATCTGCATGATCACCATGGAATTTTACCGCCGCAATTATATAGAAGGTTTATTTCTAAGCTCTGGCATTATGGTAAGCCCTGATTATACCATGGATCTGATTTATCAGACCATATGGAAACTGCGCACCGTCCATCACTTTCATGGATATATCCATGTCAAGTCCATTCCTGGGGCAGATCCTGTGTTAGTGGAAAAGACTGGCTTTCTTGCCGACCGTATGAGTATCAATCTGGAACTTCCCACTTCAGAAAGCCTGCGTCGGCTTGCTCCCTGCAAATCTCGCAGTACGATCTTAAAACCTATGCGTCAGATACAAAACCGTATTACAGACAACAAACAAGAACTTACCGTATACCATAAGGCTCCCCGATTTGTTCCTGCCGGGCAATCCACCCAGATGATTATAGGCGCTACGCCAGAAAATGATTTTCAAATTATGAGCGTTGCCGAAGGGTTGTATCAGAAATTTTATTTAAAACGGGTGTTTTATTCTGCCTTTGTAAACGTCAATGGCAATTCCCTGCTTCCCGCCCTTCCCGGAGGTCCGCCGCTCCTGCGGGAACATCGTCTGTACCAGGCAGACTGGCTGCTGAGATACTACCACTTTCAGGTTTCAGAACTACTGTCCGAAGACCGTCCCGATTTTAACATTTTTTTGGATCCCAAATGCGACTGGGCGTTGCGTCATCTGGAATATTTTCCAGTAGAAATCAATCAGGCAAGTTATCAGACACTGCTGCGTGTTCCTGGTATTGGTTATAAATCTGCGGAACGCATCGTAAAAGCCCGCAAACGGAATTCGCTGACCTTTGAGGATTTAAAAAAAATGGGTGTCGTTCTAAAACGTGCCTTGTATTTCATTACCTGTTCTGGAAAAATGATGTACCGCACAAAATTAGAAGAAGATTATATCTGCCAGAACCTTATGCGGGATAAAACACAAATTCCTAGAGACATACGGGAAGGCGGCTATCGCCAATTAAGTTTCTTTGACAAAGAACTGCATGCAGACTTCCAGTTGACAGACTCCCAAATCCTCTCCCCTTAGCGCCGCCCATTATTCTATTCGGCGTATCATAAGGGCTAAATCAGGAAACAGGAATTATGGGACCCAATTATTTTATCCTATACGAAATTTTAATAACTCATTTGTTTGGCAGTTCCCCATTGCAACATGGAATCTTTACAGGAGGCAGATATATGTATATTTTTCTCTGCGAAGACACCTTAGACGGCATTTTTACAGGCGTATACGACGCCTGGGCAAGCCGCTATGGACATAACAATGTAGCTCTTACCACACAGGTTTTAGACAATTATTCCCTATTTGATGAATATATCCCTGTCCAGACTGATTATGAGAAAAGCGCAAAAGTTGCACGCACATTAAAAAAGCGTATGGGCGAGGAGGTTTATGGCGAGCTGTGCCATGCCGCCTCAGCGCAGGAAGAAGATCCGCCAAAGAAGCATTCCCTCAACAAAGCAGATGCGATCTATAAAACAATCGTCCTGGCGCTTTCCCTGCCAGACAGCAGCAAAGTGCTGCAGTACTTAGGGGAACCTTATGTAAACCGTGTATTTTCACTTTCACGCCGTACTGGAAATGAGGCGCATCATCTTTTGGGATTTCTGCGTTTCCAAGAGCTGGAAAATGGTATTTTATTTGCCAAGATTTCACCCAAACATCATGTACTTCCATTTCTGGGGGAACACTTCTCAGACCGTCTTCCACAGGAAAATTTCATGATCTATGACGAGACTCACCATCTTGCCGTATTACACCCAAAGGGCAAAGGGTTTTTTATTACAGATACACAGGATTTGGATTCAGAAATGTTACAACGATTTTCTTCGAAAGAACAGGAATACCAAAAACTCTGGTGCAGTTTTTTTGAAAATATTGCAATTGAAGCCAGGAAAAATCCAAAACTCCAAAATCAAAACCTGCCCAAACGTTTTCAGAAAAATATTGTGGAATTTAGATAATTTTCTGCCCGAAGCGGGGTACTAGACATCCAGCAGATGTCTGTTCGTACCAACCAAAACGGCGTGCAGACCGCGTTAGCGGCATAATTGATTGCTTAACTGGGCAAATTGTTCCAAGGTAAGCGCCTCTCCCCGAACATTTACCGGCAGTCCCAGTTCCTTTAGCGCTTCTGCCACCTGTTTTTTACTGTAAGGCACAACAGGGGAATTATTTAAACCATTGATCAGGGTTTTTCTCCTCTGGTTAAAGGAAGCACGAATCAAACGAAACATCAATGCCTCATCCTTGACCTGAACAGGTGGCTTTTGATGCCTGGTAAGCCTGATCACTGCACTTCCCACATTCGGACGAGGGATAAAACAATTAGGAGGAACATTGGCGACAATTTCTGGCTCAGCATAATACTGAACGGCAAGGGATAATGCCCCATAATCCTTTGTTCCAGGTCCTACCTGCATACGGTCTGCAACTTCTTTCTGCACCATAACTGTAATACTCTCAACTGGCACATGGCTCTCAAACAATTCCATGATAATCGGCGTTGTAATATAGTAAGGCAGGTTGGCAACAACTTTGATGGGGTTCCCTTGATTTTTTTCTTTTACAAGACCAATGATATCCAACTTTAAAATATCTTTATTTATTATTTCCACATTTTGATAGGGACTTAACGTATCTGCAAGAATAGGAATCAAATTTTTGTCTATTTCCACTGCGGCAACCTCCCTTGCACGTTCACAGAGATATTGTGTCAGAGTCCCGATCCCTGGACCTATTTCTAGGACATAATCTTCGTCTGTGATACCTGCTGCGGAAATAATCTTTTCTAAAACCCTTATATCAATCAGAAAATTTTGCCCATATTGTTTTTGGAAGTTAAAATGATATTTTTGTAATATTTCAATGGTGTTTTGGGGTTTTCCTAATGTTGCCATAATGTTTCCTTCCTATTTACACTTTGAACATTTCCTCTGTGTGCCGATTTACCGAGTACATGCGCATGTTGCCTTCTTATTTTACTTTGGAAAACAGCCGATAGGCATTTTCCCAAGACGCCTTTGTCACTTCCTCCTCTGAAATCCCTCTCAATACCGCGATTTCCCTCGCCACATAAGGGAGATTTAAGGAAGAATTGCGTTTGCCACGGTTTGGTTCTGGCGCTAGATAGGGACAGTCCGTCTCCAACAGGATCCGGTCTAAAGGAATTTTGGCTGCAGTTTCCTTTAACTTTTTCGCATTTTTAAAAGTCACTACCCCTCCGATTCCAATATAATACCCCATTTTTACATACTGTTCTGCCAGTTCCGGGGAGTAGGAAAAGCAATGTAACACGCCTGGAATTTGCTCTGCATGAATTCCCTGCATCAATGTTATGGTGTCTTCTGCTGCATCTCTGGAATGAATGATGACAGGAAGAGAAAGTTCTCGCGCAAGCTCCATCTGACGGCAGAACCAGTAGCGTTGGCTGCTCTGCACGTGGGGATCCTTTTTCCAGTAATAATCCAGCCCAATCTCTCCAATTGCCACAACTTTCGGATTGCTTGCCGCATCCCGCAGCCATTCATAAACCTCCTCATTCAAATCTTCTATATCACTGGGATGGATTCCCACAGCCCCATAAATAAATTCATATTCCTCAATCAATTTCATCGTGCGTTTGCAGGATGCAAAATCAGAGCCAACATTGACAATCCGCTCAATGCCGTTTGCTTTTACACAAGAGAGCAGTTCCTCCCTGTCAGCGTCAAATCGTTTGTCATCATAATGTGCATGGCTTTCAAATATCATAAACAGCACCTTCCTCCTAACAGATTTCTGCTCCAGAAGGCATGTTTTTCTCTGGAACCATCAATGCAAGCTCTCCATTTTCATCCTCTGCGCACAACAACATTCCCTCCGACAGCACGCCCGCAAGTTTTGCAGGTTTCAGGTTTACCAGCACCATCACTTTTTTGCCTACCATCTCCTCTGGGGAATAGTATTTTCGGATACCAGATACAATTTGTTTTACCTGGCTTCCGACGCGCACCTGGGAACACAAAAGCTTTTTGGATTTAGCTACCGCCTCACAAGCAATAATCTCTCCAACTTGGAACTGCATCCCCATAAAATCATCGTATGTGATTTCTTTTTTGGGCTGAATGTCAATAGTTGTTTCCTCTTTCGCTTCTGGTTCTTCCCCCGTAGAACGCTGCTCCGCTTCAAACTCGGCACGCTGTACTTTTTGAATTTCATCTACCTTCGCCATAATCTCTTTGACATCCAGGCGGGCAAATAAAATTTCTGGCTGTTCTGTCACTTTGTTTCCGCTCTCATACAGGCCAAATTGGTCCAAATGCTCAAAATCACGCAGGGAGGTGTTGAGTTGTGCCGCGATTTTCTCCGCAGTTTCTGGTAAAAAACTTTGAAGCAAAGATGCCGCAATGGTAATGGATTCTGTTAAATTATAAAGCACCTCACTGAGACGGTCTTTTTTCGCCTCATCCTTTGCCAATACCCACGGCTCTGTCTCATCAATGTATTTATTGCTGCGGCGAAGCAGTGTAAACACTTCTGAAATGGCATCCGCTACATGATGCCCATCCATTTTTGCCTTTACTTTATCTCTTGTCCCTGCGGCAACTGCTTTTAAGTCTTCATCCACATCTTCTGCAGCATTGGTCTTGGTCACAATGCCGCCAAAATATTTATTGCACATAGAAATCGTGCGGTTTACCAGATTCCCTAAAATATTCGCCAAATCTGAATTCAACCGTTCCACCACAAGTTCCCAGGTAATAATCCCATCATTGTCAAAAGGCATTTCATGTAAAACAAAATACCGGGTGGCATCGACGCCAAACAGTTTTACCATATCATCCGCATAAATCACATTTCCCTTGGATTTGCTCATCTTCTCTCCGCCTTGCAGCAGCCATGGATGACCAAAGACCTGTTTCGGCAAGGGAAGATCCAGCGCCATCAGAAAGATCGGCCAGTAAATGGTATGGAAACGGATGATATCTTTCCCAATTAAGTGTAAATCGGCAGGCCAATTTTTTTTGAAAAGGTCTGAGGAATTGCCGCCTGCATCGTAGCCAATCTTGGTAATATAGTTTGTCAACGCATCCAGCCATACGTATACCACATGCTTGGAATCAAAATCTACAGGAATTCCCCAGCTAAATGAGGTTCTGGACACACACAGATCCTGAAGCCCTGGAAGCAGGAAATTATTCATCATCTCATTTTTTCTGGACACTGGCTGAATAAACTCTGGATGTTCATTAATATAGGCAATCAGGCGGTCTGCATACTTGCTCATTTTAAAGAAATATGCCTCCTCCTTTGCAGGCTCTACCTCCCTGCCGCAGTCAGGACACTTTCCGTCCACCAACTGGGATTCTGTCCAAAAAGATTCACAGGGAGTACAGTACATCCCTTCATATGCCCCTTTGTAGATATCTCCCTGTTCGTACAATTTCTTAAAAATTTTCGCCACTTGTTCTTCATGGTCTTTATCTGTCGTGCGGACAAAATTATCATAAGATGAATTCACCATATCCCAGATACGCTTTACTTCACCTGCCACCTGATCTACATATTCTTTCGGTGTAACCCCTGTTTTTTCGGCTTTCTCCTGAATCTTCTGTCCGTGCTCATCTGTTCCAGTCTGGAAATAGACGTCATATCCTTCCTGCCGTTTAAACCTTGCGATACTGTCTGCCAGCACAATCTCATAAGTATTTCCGATATGCGGCTTGCCAGACGTATACGTAATTGCCGTTGTCATATAATATTTCTCTTTTTTACATCCTTTACACATAAAAGTACTCCTCCTTATTCTTGCTTTGCTGCAACCGTATGGTTTGCATATGTGTTCCAGGTGGGTTCGTAGTCTTCTGTCGCCTGATTGCCCCACATATCCCAGCCCTCCCTGTCTCCTCTCGCAAATAATTCCAAAAAAGGCGCGGAAGAACAGCTTTCAATTAAAGGGATAAATTCATCTGGTTTTCTGGAATGTTCTCTTTTCATTGCCCTTATAAGGTTTACCTGGGATCTTCCTGGATCCAGCGTCCTGTTTTTATCTCCACGGATCCCAAATAACAGGATTTCTGTCACATTTCGAAAATAAAACCCGACGCCTCTGCCATCCGGCATTCCATCTTTCCTGACTTTTTCCCAAATAATATTCGTCTTATACTCAAACCCCCAGGCCTTCATTACTTCTAACCCCTCTGGCAGCAGGGCATTGGGAACCCATAAATATAAATGGCTCTTTTCGTCTGCCGCTTCATAAACAGGCAGTTGTTTTATTTCATGGAGTTTCATCGTGCCATACCTGGTAAGCCTTTTATGTTCTGGGGCAACTTTGCCTGTCCTGTTTTGAAACCTCCAAGGGGGGTCAGCATAAATGGTTTTATACTTCTTTCCATCCGTATATTGCCTGAAATTTTCGATTGTTTGTTCCAATTCTGTCATTTCCATAGTTAATATCCCTCTACACAAGGCTTTTTAATGCCAATGGCTAACATAGGGCAGCCGCCGTTCCTTCGGGATTTTAGCCGATATTCTAATTTCCCCATCCAGGTGGTACTTGCCCCATATTTTGACATAAGCATCTTGCCATTCTTGTCAGTAATTTCCTTGAAAATCTCATTTAATTCCTTTGACCTTGTGACGATAATTCCAACTTCAATCAAACCACAGTCAAAATAAGTCCGCATTGCCAGCAAATCACGGTCAAATGTCTGATCCTTGCTGTTCCATTCCAGGTCAAAAGCCACTTTATCTTTGATAAAATCAATGTTATGCCCGTCAATATATCCTTCTAAAACTTTTTTGTCAAAAGGTTCCTCTGAAAATCTCCCTCTTTGGTTCGCCCGCCTAGGATACATTTTTACTACCAAGTCCCCTGTAATCCTTATCTCCCGCCATCCCAAAGGATATAAAACATCGTCAAATTTTTTCGGGATCGCTGTTTCATTACCCCCTGAAGCCCTTAAATCATCAACGGAAATTGATAATTGCTCCAAACTGTCTTGGATTTCATTCCATTCTTCTGGAAATGCCTCATTTAAAATCTCCAATGCATGTCCATAACTTTGGAATTCAAATTTTTTTTGTAAATTCTCCCTGATATATTTAGTAATATCTTTCATTTCACTGCCTACCCTATATGAGAACAAAAGTGCGTTTCACACACCCTTGCCAACAACTTCTTTTTCTAACGCATCTTTTGTTCCGCGCCGAGCGCGAGTGCGCAGCAATCGTTTCCACTTGTGCGAGTGCGCATAATTATTTTTTCTATCATAGGAAATGCAAAGCAGTTTCCTGTGATAGAAGAAACCGCCTTCCATGTCTCCATAGAAGGCGGCTGATTCCGCGGTACCACTTCTTTTTGTCTGCCTCTCACAAAGCAGACCTCATCAAGTACATTTCATACTTTTTCGCTGTAACAGGCGATCCTGTCATTACTTATCCATGAAACTCCTGCCCCTGATACAGTTCTGCAGCTTACCGCTTAGAAATGCAGAATGCATCTGCCATCTGGTACATGGTTCAGCAACGCCACTCCAAAGCCATCTTCCGCACAGCCTCCTGCATTCCTTTTCACCAGCCGGAACTCTCTTTGCCATTCTTCTATGCGTACTCTCTTTTTCTTCGTGTTTTATTATAAATGCCTTATCAAAGACTAACACACAAACACGGGAAAGTCAAGGATTAGGTGAGGCGTTTGCTTAATAAGATTCGGATGTCAAAAAAGGCAATGATGCCTGCCTACTGAAGAATCATAGGATAGCATTTCATTGCCTTTTTCTATTACATATTATCTAATGTTGCTCTCAGTTCATGACCTTCCTTATCTGTAAAATAAACTATAATACCTTCCTTGCTGCCTAATCCTATCTTACTTCCATTTTTTATTCTCTTCCACATGTAGAGATATGGTTTTTTATATAATTGGGTAATTTTGTACCCTTTCTTCATTTTTATTTCCAGCTTTTGGGCTTTACCTTTATAATTTATCTTTATTGAACAGTTATTCGTTTTGTTAAATTTTTTCGTATAATCCTTTGAACCAATTTTATACTTAACAAACGGATTCTGATACTTTAAAAGGGTCCATTTGCATTTTGAAGTGTAAGTCTTCCCATTCTGCTTAATCTTACAGATGATGGTCGCTTTTCCAGCTTTCTTTGGAGACATCAACACCGTGTTATTCTTTTTATCATACTTCACGCTTACCACTTTCTTATTGCTGCTTTTTAGGCTCACCTTGGCGTCCTTTTTTAATCCACTTATATGCGCGCTCTTAATGGACATATCTGGAAAATAATATTCACAATAATCCTCGCTAAACACACTGGGCTTTTCCTCTGCATTTACCTCCAATGGACGCACGATAAATGCTGAAATAACCATTGCAAGGACAAGCAGCGCGCTAATGCCTTTTTTTAATTGTTTCATTCGTAAAATCCTCTCTTTCTTAATATATATTTTTTAGGCGTTTGTGAAACGCCCGAACCCACATAAATGTGGCATTCTTTTTATTGCAAAACATCTTTTTCCCATAATGATGTAAAGGCCTGCAAACGAGTCCCCCTTCTATGAAAATAGGGTAGCGCTCAGTGCAATTCCCTTCCCAGTATGTACTATTTACAAAATGCACCTCTAACATGGGCGTTTTCCCAGAGACATTATATACAACTTACACAAAACATTATAAACCTATATTCGTTTTGTTACAACTTTTTAATATTTTGAAATTACTACATTTTCTCTTTCAGCCTTCATCCCATTCCTTAATGTTAAGTTAGCAAAAATAGGGATTTGTCAAGTAATTTTATAAAAATATAATATTGGCTGTCAGCCGTATTTCTGGAAATCCCAGAAACACTCTTGCAGAAAGGAAGGGGGGATTTATTAATTAACTGGCAGCAACCCACGCAGAACCCATAGTTGCAAATGTGGGTTTTTTATTGCATCAGATTACATCAGCAAAGAATATTTCAACTATTTAATCTCGACATCGAACTATAAAAATTAAAAGAAAGTGAAATATGGTCCGCATCATATAGGGACACCCATATGAATAATAAAATTCAATATGTAGAACAAGAATCATTTAGAAAAAGATTACAAGAGCAGTTTCGCAAACACTGTAAGAAATTGAACTTAACGCAGGAAAATGTCGCTAAATTACTTAACATATCACCGAAAAATTACCAGCGTTGGGAATCACCAGGCTATGGTTTGGTTAATATCTTCAATATTCTGGGAGTATTTCAGGCATTGGATTTTTCTGTTACTGAGACTATTGACGTATTAGGGCTGCCGCCGCTTAAATTTGGAGGAAGCCAAAACCATCTGTCAGGATGAAGACACTTTGAAAATCATAAAAGAAGATGGTATCTATCATTATTTGAGTAAAACTTTCTGCTTGCAAATAACCAGCCAGCAGCATAATTCCAATTTATGCTCAACAAAATTGTTCTTTTGGGGCTGTGGCATGAAAGGTGAAAATATCCATATATGGAGTCATTTTTGTTTCATGCCACAGCCACTTAATTTGTTTTACTAACCACTTATACCCAAAGAACATCCCATGATTCCATACGGCACTTCACAAGATATAGAAGTGGGCACGTGTTCTCCGATGAAATAAACATACAAGTAGGTTTGCCAGTTTATCAATGATACGCTAGAAATTACTCTTCATTTTTCTCTTCTTCTGTTTCCGGTTTCACTTCTTCCACAACAACCTCTTCCATAACTTCCTGGGATTCCTGTGGCTCTGCACTTTCTTGCGGTTCTACAATATCCTGTGGTTCCTGGACTTCTTGGGCTTTTTCTTCCTCTTTCCCAGCGGTATCTTCTTCAAAGATCGTTTCGCATTTTTCACCGCATTTATTACAGTATATGGCGCCCTTTTCATTGACAGCGCCACATGCTGGGCATCTCTTTTTCCCTTTCAGTTCTGCGACCTGGGCTTTCAGGTCTGTAATCTCTGCCAAAGATTCAGTAATAAGCTTTATCTCCTCAAACAAAGGTTCCAAATCATCCTTGTGCAGCTCATAGTACTGTTTCCCAATTTGTGTATACTGTTTCTGTACAAACTCTTCTCTGCCGCGAATCTCAAAATTCAACTTTGCCATACCAGTCAGATCTGATACTTTCTGTGAGACATCTTTTCCAGTTTCACTGATTGTTTCTCCAAGTTTACTAAAAAAATCCATATGTTTCCTCCTTTTCTGACATTTAGCGTATGCAGATATATCCCATATATACGGCATACATGGCAACCATTACAGCACCTTCTGCACGCCTGTTCTGCCTGCTGCGCCATGCAAAAATCCAAACGACGATACTTATTGCACTTAAAATTATACCATCAATCAGATTTTCCAGCAATACCTCCAAAGGAGTAATTGCTCCGGCAAGCCCTAATACCAGCAGAATATTAAAAATATACCCGAATTTCTGTCCCCTGCCCTGGTTCACTCTCCAACACGATCTGTGCCTTATGCTGCGCCACAATGTGTTTTACAATGGCAAGCCCAAGACCTGTTCCTCCGCTTCGCTTCGAACGGCTTTTGTCTACCCGGTAAAATCGTTCAAAAACGCGGACTTGGTGTTCTTTTGGGATGCCGATGCCTGTATCTTTTACAGACAGCACGGCATGGCCATTTTCATAAGCGGTGGTAACAATCACAGTTCCTCCATGGTTATTATACCGAATGGCGTTGCTGCACAGATTGTACAACAGTTCATCCATTAGGCTTTTGCTCGCAGCCACAATACAAGTCCCTCCCTTTAGAGCCAGCGTAATCTCCTGTTTCGCCGCCTGTATATCCAACATATCCAGGCAGCCCTGAGCCGCCTTATATAAATCTACCTGTTCAAAATCAAATTCTTGTTCCAAATCATCCAATTCAGACAGCTTAATAATGTCATTGATCAGGGTTAAAAGCCGATTGGAACTGACATGGATTTCATTGGCAAACCGCCTGGTATCTTCCCCGTCTGCCATACCATTTCCAATCAATTCGGCATATCCAGAAATTGCGGTCAGGGGTGTTTTTAACTCATGAGATACATTTGCTGTAAATTCCTGCCGCATTTTTGCATGATTTAAAATATTGGCGTGTTGTTTTTGAATGGTTTGGATAAAGGGCACCATCTCCTCATATACTGTTTGCTTGCCGACCTCATCCAAATTCGAACCCAAACGTTCAATGGGCAAAAGAAGATGCTTTGTAAGGAAATGGGACAACGCCACGCATAACAGTACAATGATTCCAGACACCCCCACCACAAGACAATACATATGGTCCCGAATCTGGGAGATATGTTCGGAATCTTTTCCCACACGCAGAACCATCCCATTTTCCAAACGCTGGGCATAATATAAGGTATGTACGGAACTGGTTGACGACCACCGTACAGAAGTGCCCTCTCCGAATTCCAAGGCATCCCGAATCTCAGGACGCCCTCTGTGATTGTCCATAACCTCCTTATCCGCACTGGTGTCATACTCCACTGACCCATCCTCCTGAATCAATGTGATTCGAAGCCCATCCTTATGAAGACGGCAGAGATTTTTCTCCTGCTCCCAAAAATCCTTGTCTAAAGGCTGTATTACGTGGGCATATGCCTCGATATCATCAAATACCTGTTTCTGAAAGATTCTATAAAATAACATCATGGAAACCAGTGCCGTAACCACCACTGCAAAGGCGGACAGCCCTATAAAATAAATATTAATCTTTTTTTTCAAGCAAGTTCTCCCTAAAGGTGATCTATCATATATCCCACATTGCGAATCGTTTTTATAAAGCTGCCGCTGTTTTTCAGCTTCTTGCGCAGCGTTTTTATATGCATGTCCACAGTCCGGCTCTCACCCTCATAATCAAATCCCCAGACTTGTTCCATAATTTTATCCCGGCTCAGCACAATCCCCTGGTTTAAAAGGAGCATCTGTAACAGCTCAAACTCTTTAAATGTCAGTTCACACCGTTCTCCCGCCACAGTCACCCTGCGCTTCTTTGTATCCACTAAAATATCTCCGATCGTTAATATCGAAATATCTGAAAAATTTTCTGTCCTGCGGAGCAAAGCTTTTACCCGTGAGATCAATTCCATAACTCCAAAAGGTTTTGTCATATAATCGTCTGCTCCCAGATCTAACCCCTTTACCTTATCCAACTCACTGGACTTTGCCGTCACCATGATAATGGGTATTTTTGCGGTTGTCCTATTATTCCTAAGTTCCCTCAAAATATCCAGCCCATCTTCATGGGGCAGCATAATATCCAAAAGAATCAAACTTGGCGCCTTTTGCTTCAAGGCATGATGCAGTTGTCTTCCACATTCAAATTCGTCTACTTCAAATCCACTGTTTTTCAGCGCGTAACATTGAATTTCACGGATATTCACATCATCCTCCACAATATAGATCAGTGACACAAACATTCCTCCCTATGATAACTTTCCTGATACATTTCTTAAATTTTAACGAAGTATCATCTCCCTGCCCCTACGATAACTGATATTTTTCCTGATACATTGATACCAATTGATCAAAATGCTCCCTTGTTTCTTCTGAAAGATTATTAATGTAATCGTGTGCTTCTATCGAACTGTCTTCAATCTGAATCATATAGACTGCTAAATTAGAACAGTGATCTGCCACCCTCTCATAATTTACGGCAACATCCGTCAGGACCAACCCCAAGCCAATCGTGCATTTTCCCTTGCGAAGACGCTTAATATGACGTTTTTTCACCGCTTTATTTAAATCGTCTATGACCTCCTCCAATGGTTCCACTGTGGCGGCAAGCTCTGTATCATTATTTATAAATGCCCCCACGGAACGTTCCAAAATATCTGCAACTGCCGCGCCAAACACAGCCATCTCATTTTTTGCTTTCTTAGAAAATTCCATTTCTTTTTTCTGCATCCTGTCGGCAATTTCCATCAGATTTAACGCATGGTCCCCAATGCGCTCAAGGTCATTGATACTGTGCATCAAGGTAGAAACACTCTGCCCCTCCCTTGCTGTCAAATTCTGGCTGTTTAACTGTGCCAGGTAGGCGCCTAGCTTGTCTTCAAATTTATCCAGAAGTTCTTCTTGCTGCTTTACCTGTTTTGCGCCCTCTTGTGTATAAGTTTCAAATAAAGCCATCGCCGCATACATGGAATCTTTTGCTGTCTCTGCCATCTTTCTCGTAAGGCTCATGCACTGCTCAATGGCAAACCCTGGCGTTGCAAGAAAACGTTCGTCCAAAATTTTAAACAAATCTTCACCGCCAATTGCCGCTTTTTCTTCTTTACTCACTGGAATGGTAAGATATGCAAGTTTTTCCAATCCCTTAAGAAAAGGCAGCAGCAGCAACGTAGCAAAGATATTAAAGATACTATGAATGGCGGCAATTCCAGCAGCACCTACTGTGTCGCCCAAAAATGAAAACTGAAAAATACTGTCCAGGATTCCATATAACAGTAAAAATACTATAGAACCGATGATATTAAAATAAAGGTGGACAAATGCAGTCCGTCTTGCCCCCTTGTTGGCTCCCACTGCTGAAATCATCGCCGTTACACAAGTTCCAATGTTCTGTCCCATAATAATGGGAATTACGGAACCATACGTAAAGGCTCCGGTTACTGACAAAGCCTGCAAGATACCTACGGATGCCGAAGAACTTTGAATGACAGCCGTCAGCAGCGCACCGGCAAGCACACCCAGCAGCGGGTTGGAAAATTTTGTGAGAATACTGGTAAACTCTGGCACATCTGCAAGAGGTTTTACTGCATCGCTCATGGTCTCCATCCCAAACATCAATACAGAAAATCCCAGTAATATCTCCGATACATCTTTTTTCTTACCGCTTTTGGCGCCCATCATCAAAATAATGCCCACCAGCGCAAGAATCGGTGAAAATGAGGACGGTTTCAGCATTTTAAGAAAGAAATTATCACTCTGGATTCCGGTAAGGCTCAGCAGCCAGGAAGTTATGGTTGTACCAATATTGGCGCCCATAATAATTCCGATTGCCTGGGAAAATTTCATAATACCAGAATTTACAAACCCCACCAGCATCACAGTCGTCGCTGAGGAAGACTGGATGACTGCTGTCACCCCTGCACCTAACAGCACTGCTTTTAAAGGATTTGAGGTCAAGCGTTCCAACAGGCGTTCCAGTCTGCCGCCTGAAAGCTTTTCCAAACCGCCGCCCATAACATTCATTCCATATAGAAACAAAGCAAGTCCGCCAATCAATGACAGAATACCAAATACATTCATAGCAATATCCTCCCTGGGAAATTTTTTTCACTATGTATTGTATACGGTTCCTGTAAACGGAATACATAATCCGTGTAAAATCCATGTAAAAATTGCAGTATTATTTTTCCCTCTCTGCCACCCGCTTATTCACCCACTCCCGAAACAGCGTATAAAGCACCGATGTCAACGGAATAAAGATTAACATTCCAGGGATGCCCATAAATTTTCCGCCCACAGTGACGGCAAACAGCACCCACATAGACGGAAGCCCTACGGAATTTCCCACAACATGCGGGTAAATCAAATTTCCTTCAATCTGCTGCAGTACCTGGAATAAAACAATAAAAAACAAAGCCTGCATGGGATTTACCATTAAAATTAAAAATGCCGCTACCACACAGCCGATAAACGCGCCTACCATGGGAATCAATGCCGTAAAAGCAATTAGTACGCCTACCAGCAAGGCATAAGGCAAGCGAAAAATTGTCATAGCGACAACAAACATGGCGCCAAGTATCAAAGCTTCCAGGCATTGTCCTGTAATAAATTTAGAAAATGTTTTGTGGCTCAGGCTGCACACATGGCAAACCAACTCTACGGCATCGCCAGAAAAAAACGCATGCATTACTTTACGGCACTGCCTTCCCAGAGTTTCTTTCTGGCTTAGCACATACAAAGAAAAAATAAATGCGATAAAGAAAGTCATAACACCATTAATCACCATCATGGTTGCAGACATCGTATAGGAGATCACATTCCCAGCACCGCTCAATGCAAAATCTTTAAACTGATTCAATACTGCTTTCCAGTCAAACTCCAAAGATTCAATAAAACTTATCATCTCTTCACTGTCGCCAAACAATTCTTCCAGCCAAGCCTGTGCCTTTGGAAGAAATGCCGTCATTCCTTCGCTGATGCTGTCAGCGGTTTTTCCCAATTGGGGGATTACCACCACAAGGACCACCGCAAGAATGGCAAATACAAAGAGAATGGACAAGATCATACTGACTGGCCTTGCCATTTTATGTTTTATGCGTTTCAAACGTTTTTTCTTTTTTTCGTCCCTTGTGTCCTCCTGCCCTGAGTTGGAATCTTCTTTCTTTTCCGAATTTACATGGAACACTTTATTCTCAATCACCGTCATTGGAATGTTGAGAATAAAGGCGATCACACCGCCCATAATAAAGGGATACAGAATCCCCCATAAAAACATCACATACGATTTTACTGCTCCCATATTCATCAGCAGCGCAAGTAAAATCAGGGTAAATGCAATAATCCCTAATATTTTTTTCACGTTATTTTTGTTTAAATCCATTCGTTCCTTCCTTTCCCAGTTGATTTTAAAAAATGTTCCTTTCTTTTGTCCTAAGTATATGAGATTGTCTGCAAAAATTCAAGTTTATTCTTGTATAGCCAAAGCATGTCCCATCAAGCCATTTTGCGTGTTAAAAGGCAATCCTTTGGCAACCTTTCATGCCATTTTTCCTATCAAAAGGGAATCCTTGGACACCCCTTAGTGCTATTTTGCGTGTCAAAAAGCCCCCCTTGGACACCCTATGGTGCCATTCGTCATAGCACGAGATATCATTGTACAAGAACAATTGTAAAGTAATTTTCCCCCTCTTGTATAGGCACACATGTTATTTTCTCCTGTCGAAACTTTGCATCCATACCATAATTTTCTTGACAAAACCTGTATTCCTCCTTATAATTGGCATAAACTATCACAAAATTTCACCTATCACGCGAAAAGCTATGACGGGACCAAGTAACTGTAAGGAATTCCTACAGAAAGCAGCCGGCAGATGAGAGGCACAGGAGGAACTTTCAGCGAATACCTCCCCAAGCTGCGCACCAAACGCCAGCTTTTCTGTATCCAGAAAGCAGCGGCAAGTAGGCTGTGACGGATTTGCAACCGTTATTTTGCACAGGTGCCTTTGGCACCTACTAAGGCAGATTGTGCGAGCACTCTGCGAATAAAGGTGGTAACACGAGGCTTAAGCTTTCGTCCTTTCGGGACGGAAGCTTTTCTGTCATATAGGAAATTCCTCCGAATTTCCTATATGACAAAAAAATACGCGCACGCGCACAAGAGGTGGTTCAATAAAACCTTCTTGACAAATTGCACAACTGACAAGATTTTGTAAAACCACCCTTTCACATCAAATTTTTTAAACCAGGAGGAAAACAATGACAGTATATGATGAATTGGTCGCCAGGGGATTAATCGCCCAGGTGACAGATGAAGATGAAATTAAGGAACTTGTAAACAATGGAAAGGCTACTTTCTACATTGGATTTGACCCCACGGCAGACAGCCTCCATGTAGGGCACTTTATGGCTTTGTGTTTAATGAAACGTCTGCAGATGGCAGGCAATAAACCCATTGCCCTGATTGGCGGCGGAACGGCAATGATTGGGGACCCGTCCGGCAGAACAGATATGCGGCAGATGATGACCCAGGAAACCATCCAACACAACTGTGACTGCTTTAAAAAACAGATGAGCCGATTTATCGACTTTTCTGATGGAAAAGCTTTGATGGTCAACAATGCAGACTGGCTGATGGACTTAAACTATATTCAAGTTCTGCGCGAAGTAGGCGCGCATTTCTCTGTAAACCGGATGCTTACGGCAGAATGTTACAAACAGCGTATGGAAAAAGGGTTAAGTTTCTTGGAATTTAACTACATGATTATGCAGAGTTATGATTTCTATGCCCTGTTCCAAAAATATGGCTGCAATATGCAGTTCGGCGGTGATGACCAGTGGAGCAATATGTTAGGCGGCACAGAATTAATCCGGCGGAAACTGGGTAAAGATGCATATGCAATGACAATTACGCTGCTTCTGAACTCTGAAGGAAAGAAAATGGGAAAAACCCAGTCTGGCGCCGTCTGGCTGGATCCGAACAAAACCTCTCCCTTTGACTTCTACCAGTACTGGAGAAATGTAGCAGATGCAGATGTGTTAAAATGCATCCGTATGTTGACCTTCCTTCCTTTGGAAGAGATTGATAAAATGGATTCTTGGGAAGGAGCACAGCTAAACACTGCAAAAGAGATCCTTGCCTTTGAACTTACCAAACTGGTACACGGGCAAGAGGAGGCCCAAAAAGCCCAAGATGCAGCAAAAGCGCTGTTTTCCAGAGGAAATGCAGCAGACATGCCTTCTGTCACATTGAAGGAAGAAGACTTTACAGAAGGAGCCATTGATATCCTCTCCCTTTTGGTAAAATCTGGGCTTACCCCTTCCCGGTCCGAGGCACGCCGAGCTGTAGAACAAGGCGGTGTATCTGTAAACGGTGAAAAAGTGGGCGATATCAAAACAGTCTATGGGACAGATTCCTTTACAGAGGGCATGGTTTTAAAAAAAGGGAAAAAGAATTTCCGTAAAGTATTAAAATAACAGATTTTTGGGATGCTTTCGCAATTGCCTAAAACAATTAGTTAAGACGACTGTGACAGATATCTAAAACTTTAAGCTGAAGACAAAATAGTGGACAGCTTTACGCCTGACAGCCGTTATTCTTTTTCTTTGATGTCTTGATTTTTTGTAAATTTACTTCATTGTTGCCCGCAACTTTATGCAATTTCCAGCCGGATGGAGCACTTCAATTTCTTGACTTTGATAAAGATAGCCGCATAATTTTTCAAAATATTTTGATAATCAAACGAGATTATAACCTGCACGCAGGCTCCTAAAGCAGAACCTTGAACAATCGGGAGGGATTATGATTGGATTTCTATCAGAACGCGGGATACAACAGTGCAGATAAGACTGCATTTATCCAGTGGCTTGCTATATCAGATGGAAGATAACTTCCATCTGATATAGCAGCAAATGGGCATCGCGCCTACCGCGTTAAAAACAGCCCCCCAAACGCCTCTGCACCGCAGTTGCAGGAGATCGTTGCAGATACTTTATTGATTACAATTGTTTTCCAGGGAATCCGCCTTTTAACCTCCTCCTTTCTCAGCATCTTCCATAGATTCTTTGGCTTTTTCATCTATTTCACCTGCTCATATCCTTGCTCACTCTCTTTTTACCTATCAGTGAACTACCCATCGTCTAAAGCCAATGGGCTTCCTGCTTCTACGACCTCGTAACCTACTATCTCCACAGGCGTTAATTCGGGCAGTTCCTACCCTATATTTGTTTCTTTTATGCTGTCTGTCGTAATCCTTCCGCTAAAATATTTTTTGCAGCATTGATATCTCTGTCATGTCCCGTTCCACAAACAGGACAGCCCCATTCCCTTACGGATAAATCTTTTGTATTGGCATTTTGATAACCACAAACGGAACATATCTGGCTGCTGGCATAGAATGTGTCCACTTTTATATATTTCCTTCCATTCCAATCCGCCTTATACTCCAGTTTTCTTGTTAATTCGTACCATGACACATCCAATATTGATTTCGCCAAATGATGGTTTTTTACCATATTTTTTATCTGTAAGTTTTCTGAAACTATCACTTGGTTTTCGCTGACAATCCCATGGGAAACCTTATGCAGATAATCTTTTCTGGTATTTGTTATCTTTTCATGGCATAATGCTGCCTGCTTTTTGGCTTTATGGTAATTTTTACTTCTTTTTTCTTTGTGTGCTAACCGCCTTTGCAGTTTTGCCAGTTTTTTCTCATATTTTCTTATTGTCTTTGGGTTTTCGTACTTTTCTCCGTTTGATGTGGTGCATAAATCCTTAATCCCAAAATCCAAACCGATTTTTTTATTCTTATGTGGCATTTCCACATGTTCCGTTTCCACAAGTACTGAAACAAAATATTTTCCACTTGGTACTTGTGATATAGTCGCCGATTTTATTTTTCCTACAAATTCTCTATGCAGCTTTGTTTTTACTGCCTTTAGTTTTGGCAGTTTTATCTTTCCATCTGCAAAATATGCTGCAATATTCCCATTTGTGAAATTTGTAGTGTAAGACTTATGGTTATCATGTTTACTTTTGAATTTCGGGTATCCTGCATGTCCTTTGAAAAATTTCTGGTATGCGGAATCCATATTGTAAATAGCATTGGTTAATGCAAACTTATCCACATCTTTCAGCCATTCATATTCTTTCTTTAATTCCCTGTTACAATAATTATTACAATCCGTTTTGCTGGCGGACTTCTTTTCTTTTTCGTAAGTATTTTTCCGATATGCCAGTGTCCGATTATACACAAAACGACAGCAGCCGAATGTTTTTGCAATTTGTATTTTTTGTTCTTCGTTTGGATATATTCTATATTTGTACGCTTTCAGCACCCACTGCCACCGCCTTTCTGTCTACGCTCCGCTCCGGTCGGCGCATGACCAACGTCCACTGGACGTTGTGCGCCCTTGGCTTTCTATGTATTTCTTAAGCATTTCTTCTGAAACATTCCCTACGCTGCAGGCAAAATATCCATCTGTCCAGAAAGTTCGCTCTTTCCTAAAATGTTTTCGTAAATAATTCGGATATCTTTCCCAAATATGGTATGTTGTATAACTCTTCATCAAATTTACGATTTTGCTGACTGACATTGTTGGCTCTGTTTCTATCATGTAATGGATATGGTCTTTGTCTGTTTCCATATATCTAACCATTACATGATGTTTCTGACATATTTCATACGAAAATTGTTTTATACCATCCGATATCTGCTTTGATATCAGTAGTTTCTTTCTGTATTTGCATACAAAAATAATGTGATACTGTAATAAATACTTGTGTCTGTTTTTGGATTTCCATGTTCCCATGACGCAAGTATAACACAAACCACTACGTTTGGCTACCTTAACCCACCGTCTAAAGCCAGTGGGATTGCGGCAACTATTATTTCAAACAAATACCAACTTTCTGCACGCAAAACACTATAATTGTATGTCTTTATTATATAGAAACGCAAAGTAAATTTCAAGAACGCCGCCAGCGTTCTTGCTACAAAGCGCACGTCATGCATCACATGGCAAGTTTTTTTATTCCTTTCTCTAACTCTCCCTTTCTAGAGCTATCATAATTCCAACAGCCCTAAATATCAAATTCCCTCATCATCTCCCGCAGTTCTTCTTCCGCATCCAAAAATGCATCCAGTAATTCCGGCTGAAAACTTTTTCCCCGTTCTTTCTTTAAGATGGAAAAGGCTTTCTCTAAAGGCATCCCGTCCTTATACTGCCGTTTGGAAACCAATGCGTCAAATACATCTGCAATGGCAAGGATCCTTGCGGCTAACGGAATTTTTTCGCCTTTCAGTCCTTTGGGATATCCCCCGCCTGCCCATTTTTCATGGTGGCAAGACGCCATATCACAGGCAATTTCCACAAACTCCTGCTCTGCAATCCGACTCATATTTTCCCGAATCAGCCTCCCCCCTTCTTCCGCATGAAGCTGAATCAATTGGTACTCTGCTTTGGTAAGGGCTCCTGGTTTCTGCAAAATTGCATCCGAAACGGCAATTTTCCCAATATCATGCAAGGGAGACGCTTTCTTTAAATAGTCCACATATTCCGATGTAAGTTCTTCTTGATATAATCCCTTTTCCTGCATTTTCCTTACCAAAAGGTTGACATAAGCACTCGTCCGTTTGACATGTTCTCCGGTAGTACCGTCCCGGCTCTCAATCAAATTCGCCATAGAAAAAATAATGTCCTGCTGCAGCTGTGTAATCCTTTGAAGCTGCTGTTCCACCATCAATTCCAGATTCCTTCTGTAATCTTCAAGTTCCAAGGTTCGGTGGATACGCTGCATCATAATCGCAGGCACAAAAGGTTTTCCGATATAATCTACCGCCCCCATTTTAAAACAAGTCTCTTCCGTTTTTTCTGTACGGTCCGCAGTCAGAAAGATCACTGGAATCCGGCGCCACTTGGAATGGACCTGGAGCCTGCGCATAACTTCCAATCCGTCCATTTTTGGCATTTGAATATCCAACAATACCAAATTAGGGTCATTTCTTTCCAGATAATGGAGTGCAAGTTCTCCAGAATTTACCGCGGCAACACGGTAATCTTCTGACAGCAGTTTTTGTGCCACCATTAAATTCAGCCTGTCATCATCCACCACCAGTATTACCTTTTTCATTTTTCTACCTCCTGTTCTGCCAGCCATGTCTGAAGGCAGCGCTCTGCGTTATCATAATCAAAATCGTGTACGGCGTTTCGTACTTGTTCCAATATCTTTTCTGGTTTAACAGACAACAGTTTGTCAATCTGCTCCATTGCCTCACTCATCTCATAACCACGTATCTGTTCCAGTAAAATCTGGCATTCTTCTAGATATATACTCTGGTCCATATCTGATAAATGACTTTCTTTTGGCATTTTCACTCCATAATTTTCTTCAATCCCTTTTTGCCCGCCCAAAGGAAGATTCATTGTGCCATTCGTCATGTCATAAGGGATACCCATAGGATTCCCCTCTATGCCATCCGGCATGTCATAAGGGACGGATTCTGTCAAAGCATCTTCCTTATCTTCTGATATGATTTCTTTTGATTCTATGGGCTGTCCTTGAATTTTAAGAATCTGTGCCGCTTCTTTTAGCGCCTTTCCATAATCCTGATAAAACTTCTCAAAATGTTCTTTCAATTCTTCCAGGCGTCCTTCCTTTGCGGCAAGCTCCTGCTGCTTCGCCTGCCCTGACACTCCCACGGCGCCAATCGTAAGGGATGTGCTCTTAATGGCATGGGCAATAATGCCATACTGCTCCCAGTCCCCTTTCTTATAAAGTTCCTGTAAGTCCTCCATATACTGCCTGCCTTGCTCATAATACGCCAGCAGGATCTCCTGGTACATTTCCTTATCGTTCCCACAATAAGGAAGCCCTGCTTCCTGGCTGATCATTCCTGGCTCCTGGAACCCTTCTGCCCTCTCTTGCTTTTGCTCTGCAGATCCTGTTTCCTTCTCTCTATCTTCCTGGAAAGACACCAGCTCTTCTGGTAAATGTTTCTTAAGCATCTTCTCTAATTTTTCCACTACAATGGGTTTGGATAAATAATCGTCAAACCCTTCCTTCAAATATTCATTCCGGCTTCCTGCAACGGCATTTGCCGTCAATGCAATTACCTTTGTGTGGGCGTTGGGATTATCCGTCTCTTCCCGAAGCAGATGGAAGGTCTCAATCCCATCCGGTTTTGGCATCATATGATCCATAAAAATCAAGTCATACTTCTTCTTTCTGGTATAAATCAGGCATTCCTGCCCGCCTGTCACAGTATCAAGCGAGATTCCTGTCCGCTTCAAAAGCCCCCGGACCACAGCAAGATTCATCTCATTGTCATCCACGGCAAGAACAACGGCCTCTGGCGCACGAAGGATTTCCCGATTCCTTTCGTATTCCCTCTGTTCCTTCTCATAGGCTTCCTGCAAATCTCCAATCGGCTCTGGATCTTCAATCTCCTGAGGGATCCTTACCGTAAATAATGTTCCTGAGCCGTAAACACTGCTGACCTTGATCTCTCCCTCCATCTGTTCCACAAAGCGTTTGGTAATATTCAGTCCCAAACCAGAACCTTGAATGGTACAGTTCTTATCCTCCTCCAGCTTGGTAAAGCTGTCAAAGACCCTGCCCAAATCCTCTTTTTTCATTCCAATCCCAGTATCTGCAATCGAAAAACTCAAACAAAATGTTCCATCCTCATTCCATTCCCCTTGTGCGCTGAAGGTAATGCTTCCCTCTTCTGTAAATTTCACACTGTTGCTGAACAGATGATCGAGTACCTTGCGAATCCGCACTTCGTCTCCCACCAGTATAGAAGGAAGAGCTTCCTCCACATTCAGCCTGACGTCAAGATGCTTTTCCTGCGCCCTTGCCTTTAACACATGAATGGTATCATTCAGCAGGGAAGACAGATAATAAGGACTGCAGGCAAGCTCCAGCTTCCCGGATTCCATTTTGGAAAAATCCAGCACATCATTGACAAGGCTTAACAGTGTCTTACTTGCCTGATTGATATGTTCTGCATACCCCTGTATCACATTGTCCCGATTCTCCCGAAGAATCATCTCGTTCATACCGATCACCGTGTTGATGGGGGTCCGAATTTCATGGGACATATTTGCAAGAAATTTTCCTTTGGATTCATTGGCAAGAACGGCGCGCTGCTTTTCCTGCTCCATATGGAAAAGCTTCTGGACACTCTCAACCATTGCAAAGGCTAACAGCAAGGTAAGCCCTGCACAGAGTATGGTCTCCCCGCTGGTATTTTGTTTTTTGCTGATAGAAGCCATCTCCCCCACTGCAGCCAAAAACATAAACAAGATCCCGGCAACAGACAGACGGTATTCCCGGATATGCTTCCTTCTGAAATCCAGAAACAAAGTAAAAATCATATACAAAAAAGCAAGCACAATCATCCCCCACAGAAACAACCTCATATCCATAAAATCTCTCTGATTCGTCTCCTGCAGAAACGTGCACACTGCAAAATTCAAAACCATCATCAGTTCCAAGACCACATACCCTTTTCGGTAACGCTGTCTCTGCACACCGCTCATATAAATTAAAAATGGGAAAGGCATCAGCATAACAGCAAAAAATGCCACATTTGCCGTCACTGAAATATTGGGCAGCAAAAACTGCCGCATTTCTGAGTCTGCCAGCAGCCATACAGAAACCAGGAAAATTCCCCAGGCAAGGTATTCCAGCAAAATTTCCTTGCGGTAAAACCAGCGCAGCACCACGCTGAAGACAATGCTCAGCCCGCTTAACAGCAGCAGGGATAATTCCCAGAACAGCCTGGTCCCATGTTTCTTAAGGAGAAATTCCTGTATCCCCATCCTGTCCCCTATGTAGACGGTGTTCAGGACGCCGGAATAAGTGGAATCCGTTACTGTCGTAATTCGAAGTACCTTTCCGGCATGTTCTTTTTTCAGTTTCTGGAATACATACGCGCTGGGGCTGTTCTTCCCAAACGGTCTGGAAGTTTCTGCAGAATAACGTTTAATTAAAATTTGATCTACATACAATTCCATATCCTGCCAGGTGCTGAACGTACAAAGCCAGCTATCATCGTCCAATTTGTCCGGCAGCACAATCTCAATACTGACGCTTTCTTTCCGGTTTGCCTGACAAGTACCTGGAACCTCCACAGGGACGCTTTTGCCGTTGGACAACACCCTTCGCCACTCGCCTTCTAATACCTGGCACCTGCCATGCTGGGCGACCTCTTCTCCTGGAAGCAGCCATTCTCCCAGAACCCAAAACAACATCACCCCGAACACCATAAGCAAGAACATTCCCTTCAGCCCTGCGATTATTTTCGTTCCATTGCCTTTCACCTTTTTGCCCCCAAACTTTCTTTTTCCTTACATACCAAACATCATCTATGCCGTTATAAAGTGGGAGTTCTCTCCCGTCTGGCTTTATTTTATCAAATTTTCTGCCAAAATGGAACCGATTGGCAATGAAAACCAGCCCTGACGCTTTAACTTTTCTATCCATTCCTTCTGGAAGCTTACGATGGACTTCGGGTGCAGCGCCAGCTTCGCTTCCAACATATAGTGAATGTCTGTTCGAATAGCATATAGTAAAATTGGAGCTGCCGCACTAAGATTGAAAGATACAAGATATGGCATTTCCTGTAAAAATAATTTTCCATATCTTCCCTTAATGCGACAGCCCCAACACTTTTCACTCATCTTTGCTAGGAACTTTTAATTCCCCTGATAGCTCAGCGAACCTGGGGCAATATCCGTCGTGCTCTCATCGTCCAGCATCTCCACAGCGGTCGTCCCTCCTATGGCTGTAACTTTCGTCCCCTGTGAAATAGTAAGCCCGGCGTCTTCCTTCAGACAGATCACACCTCCATCCGACGCCTTTGTCGTCGCCTTAATATTTCCGCTTTGGATAATGAGATTTGTATACATTAGGGATATCGCCTCAAATGCATTATGGTACTGCGTCAATTCCAAATTGCCGCTTCCACTGATAGATACATTACCTCCCAGGCAATGAAGCGGTCCCCCATCCCCTGAATCGTTCACATAATTGTGCGTCCCCTCCATAAGCTCCAAATTTATATCACCTTCACCCCTTAATCCATAAGTACGCGTATAAATCTCGCCCTCTACCTGGACTCCTGCCAAAATGACATGGATGGGCTTTCCGTCTTTTTTCTCCTTGTAAATGCTCAGGGAATGTGATCTATCCTCATTACTTTGGATAACCGTAATCCCTTCCTGCGGGTCATACGGATGCTTCTCCCCAGAATCCCTCAAACCATATCTATAATAGTCGTCGTATATATAAAGATAGTCCTCTGAAATATCTGCAAAAGCTGTCGGCGTAACCGTCAGCCCATAGCTCGCCTCGCAATCCCTGGAACGGACGGTAATCGTCGCAGCGCCGGCAGACAGGGCTGTTACTTTCCCGTTCTGGTCAACTTTTGCAACCGAAGGATTGCTGGAAAGCCATTGCAGGACCTCCGTATGGTTGGTGGGGTAAGCAAACGCTTCGTTCGTATAAGTATCACCTTTTTTCAAGTACACATCCGGCATGTTGCCAAGAAGATATACATATGTTTCCACTGTCACTTTACAGGCGGCAGACACCCCATTGCTGGATTTTGCCTTGACTGTTGCGGTCCCTGGTCCATTGGCAGTGATTTTTCCGTCGTGTTTGCCGACACTTACGACGCTGCTGTCGCTGCTGGTAAACGATACACTGCCCTCTGCAAGCGCGGGCTGAACCGTATACTTAAGCTGGTATGCCTCGCCTTCCGCCATGGTAAGCTCCGTCTTGCTCAGCCGTATTTCCTTGACTGCAGGCATTTTCACCCTCACCTTACAGCTTGCCTTTTTCCCATTGTCCGTCTTTGCCGTAATGGTAACCGTCCCCTTCTTCTTGGCTGTCACCCTTCCGTCTTTCTTTACAGACGCGATCTTCGGGTCGCTGCTGGCAAATGTCACTTTCGCCTGCGCCTTCTTGGGGGTCAAGGTATAGCCAAGTTTTTTCTCCTTGCCGAGTTCCAGTTCCAGGCTTTTAGCGCTGAGCGCAATGGAGGTCGGCTTCAGCGCCTTTACCGTCACCTTGCAGCTTGCCTTCTTGCCATTCGACGTCTTCACGGTGATGGTGGCTGTCCCGGCTTTCTTGGCAGTTACATTCCCGCTCTTGCTGACAGAAGCAATTTCCTTCTTGCTACTCGACCAGGAAACCTTTGTCTTCGCCCCTTTGGGGGACAGTTTATAGGTAAGTTTAGCGCTATTCCCCACCGTAAGCGTCAGTTTCTTTTTATTTAGCGTGATCGACTTCGGTTTTACAGAGACGGTTACCTTACATTTAGCATAAATCTTAGAAGACAGCTTTGCCGTAATTGTCACTGTCCCCTTTTTCAGCCCCTTCACGGTTCCGTTCTTCACAGATGCAATCTTAGGGTTGCTGCTCTTCCAGGTAATCTTCCCTGTTGCCCCGGCGGGGGAAATCGTTGCCTTAAGCTTCTTGGTCTTCCCCTGCTCCACAGTCAGGGATTTCTTATCCAGGCTTATGGCAGTCGCTGCCGGAGGAGTAACCTTTACCCGGCATACCGCTGTTTTCCCATTGGACGTGCGCGCCGTAATCCTAGCATCTCCTGCCTTCCTTGCAGTGATATACCCTGTCTGCATATCTACAGATGCAACATCGGAATTGCTGCTGGTAAAAGAAACCGATGCAGAAGCTCCTGTCGGCTTCAACGTATAGTTCAATTTATATCCCGCTCCAACGGCCAGCTTCAAAGAATTTTTGCTCAATTTAATTGCGGTAGGCTGAATAGTAGTATCTTTTTCTACAACAAAAGTCCAGTTATCACTTCTCTCGTGAACTACCCATTGTCTAAAGCCAATGGGCTTCCTGCTTCTATGACCTCGCAACCTACTATCTCCACAGGCGTTAATTCGGGCTGCACCATCCCTATTTGTATTTTATTATCCTATGCTATTTGC
>CATOOV010000040.1 GCA_951801955.1 uncultured Lachnospiraceae bacterium | reverse complement strand
CTGTTATCCCCGATATGGAGAATCTTTTCTGGGGCAATCTTGATGGTTTTTGCCACAGCATCATACAAATTTCCTGTTATCTTGCGTTTACCAATCTCAGAAGATACAAAGACAGCCTTCATGCCATGATAACCATTTTTTTCCAAAAGTTCTGTTATCTGTTTGTTGCTTAAATACATATCTGAAATCAAGACTACAGGCTTTCCTGTGGAGAGTGCTTTCTCAAATAGCATGGCACCGCTTTTGCGAGGCGCACAAAGTTTTAATTCCAGTTCAAATTCCAACTGTTCCATGGCGGCGGCAGTTTCTCTGGAAAGACCAAAAAGCTCTTCCAGCACACGATAAATATCTGTCAAGGAAATATCCTCCTGTAAAATTTCTTTTCGTATGACCTTCCTTCTGAGAACAGCTTCCGCCTCCATACGCAGCTTTGAAAAACTCACCTGTGCCGTACTCCTTTTGGCAAACTCTTTGTCCAGCAGTTCAAAAAAATCTTCTTCCCGCTCCACTGGCCGGACCAACAAAGTATCAAATACATCAAAGCTGACTGCCAAAACAGACGGGTTCTCAAAAGTCTTTGCAATTTCCTCTAAACTGCTGTATATCCACTTCTCGGATTTTCTTTCCGCCATATTCCAAACCATTCTAACTCTTTCCTTTTCTGTTTTTTGCCCAAAACCATCCATATTTTCTTTCCGCCATGTTTAAAACCATATTTTCTCTTCTGTTTTCCATTCCTGCCACAAGCTCCTAATTTTTTGTCATTATTTTTTTGTCATTTCATAATCTGCCCATTTCCCACAATCCCTGGAAAATGAGCCGCAAGAATTGGGTGGTCCATCACAAACTGACGGACTGCATAATACAGCCGCTTCCGTGGGGATAACAGTTCTCTGCGCAAGGCAGCTACTCCATACTTTGCCACAAAAGATTGATCGTGAAAAATCTCTTGCCGTTTCTCCTTGGGGCAGCTTCGGATTTTTAGATTGTACGCCGCTTCTTTTACATCCAACTCTTCTGTATGCATCTGCTCCCTTGCCTCTTCTAACGCCTGCTGTCCTTTCTTTGTCATGGCAAGCGCCAAGGAAATCCCGTGCCTGTCGTTTCGGTCCACATCAAAAAAATCACATTTCCAAAAATCAGATAACACAAGGTCGGAAAAATGGCAGGCAGAAAACAGACAGCCATGGCAGCTCAGACGCTGCATAGAAGAGCGCAGAAAACAGAAAAAATAAGGATCTGACATTGCCGTTTTACGATAAAGTTTCTTGTTCTCAAATTCTGCCTGGAAGCAATACTGCCCCCATCCATAATGCTTGTCTCGAAATTGGACTGCCGTAAGTTTTGACCGAAAACGCCGCTCCAAACTGGAAAGGTAATCACTCAAACAGACTTGCGCTGAAACAGCGCCGCATGTAAAGTCTGTAACCAGCAGGTTTTCATATTCCTTTGGGAGAAAAGAACACAGCCCTGCGGCCTGGCAAGGCGTACCGCAGAAAAGTACCTCCCTTCCAGTGTCCAGTTGGGATTTTATCTTCTGAAATCCAAAGCCAATATAACTTTCCACATATTTACTGGTCAATAGGCTTTCCAACGGGAGCTGGTCCGTATCTGCCAAATATGCCTTCTTCTGTGTAATATCATAATAACACCCAAAGACAATGCCGCCTCGTTTTAATACATTGGCGGAAAGTGCATAAAAGGCGCCGCCCGAAGAAGAACTTGCCACCACGGTTTTTGATCTGTGATACATGGCATAAGCTTTCAGTGGCAGTATCTCTTTGGGTTTTTCTTTTTCTCTGTCCATCTTTGTCAGCGGGCATACTGCTTCACATTTCCCACAATGGGTGCAGCGGTCGCTGTCCACGGTCGGCACCACAAAACCATACCCATCCAACGCTTGTCCAATTGCCTGGACGGGGCAGATATTTTTGCATGCCATGCAGCCAGTACACCATTCTTTTCCTTCTATCATCCTTGTCTTCTCCCACTTCTGTATGCCAGATTATAAGTTTACTTCAATGACTTTACCATAGCCCTCTTCTGCCAGCAGCCTTGTGTATGTTTCCTTGTTATAATGGGAGATACTCAAAAGCACTGGAACCGTCTTGTCCGGCGCCTCCTTTACATGATAAACCGGAAATCCCCACAATGCCTGTTCTTGCTTTTCTGTCACAAGAATCCCTCTGACCACCAGCCCCAATGCACCGGCAAAATGAACCATCCGTTCTGCATACTGCCCAGTCCCACAGACATAAACCTGTGGTGGTGTTCCCTTTTCCCTAGGCGAAAGGGTTTGCAAAATACCGCAGGTTTCTTTTCCCAGAATATCTTCTGCCTGCGCTTTTCCTGGCGACATCAATTTTAGTATTTCAAAAATCCTGCCTGTCTCTCGGCTTACTGACACGCCCTTTTGCCAGTAAATAGATTCTTCTGAGGCAAGATATAACTGCCGGAGACGTCCAAAAATATCCCTCTGCCATTTCTTGAAAGCCGCCCAAAAGCGGGGATCTGTTCCATATGCTTCCCTCAAAATGTTTTCAAGTTCGAAGGAGCGCAAAAAACTTTTCAGATATCCTTCGATATTTTTGGATGTCAAGGGTTTTGTCATGGTGGACTGGGGACGAATCCGCCGCAAAAAATATACTTTATGCAAAAATTGGATTCGTGCCGCACGGCTGACCAACTCAAAAATATAACCCACATCTTCATGCAGGATCCCTTCCATAAACCGAAGGCCAATCCGGTCAAGATAGGCACGTTCTATCAAAAATGTGGGAACACTCAAAGAAAAGGACTCCTGTTCCATACAATATGCCAATGCATCCCTGCCATCCATCACCGTGCCTTCTTGGTACACAATGGTCTTCTCAGCAGCCTTCCCCTTGAAAGCTGCATCCTCTGTAAATTGATATGTCTCAAACCCTGCCACTTCCAAATGTTCTGCTTTACAGATATGATAAAGCTCTTCCAAAGCCTTCGGCACAATTTTGTCATCTGCATCCAACATGTAAATATATTCCCCTGATGCATATGACAGGGCTAAATTCCGTCCGCAAGACTGACCTAAATTTTGTTCCTGGCAATACACCTGTATGCGTGGGTCACGTGATTTATATTCCTTTAAAATTGTAAGTGTCTGGTCTGTGGAATGATCATCAATACAGATAATTTCTATTTCCTGCAGTGTCTGTCCCAGGACACTGTCTAAACATTCCCTGATATAAGGCTCTACATTATAAGCTGGTATCAAGACAGAAACCTTACACATTTTCTATCCTCCCCTTGCCTTCCTCTTTCCACTGTTTTATTGCAGCCTCACCCTTTACAATGCCCTCAGACAAATCCGCACCGATATGTACGTCTTTGCCCCGCTTTATGGCATCCTCTACCCTTAGGATATCTTCTGGCAAATCGACACCAATACTGTCTGAAACCACCTCGATCATTTTAATGGAACGCCCATGTTCCAGGAAACGGAGCATCTCTATATCTTCCGTACATTCCAAAATACCGCGTTCGGTTTGGGAAAAAAACAGCAACGCTTCCTGCGACAAGCCATACAATCCAAGATGGCGTTTGTAGGAAACTGCCCCTCCTTTTTTGGAACCTGGAATGGGGGCGCGGGACAGATACAAAAGATCTCCGTTCTCGGCTGCCGCCGCCTTTACCAAAGATACTTCTTTTGCATCCTGGTTTTCTTTTAAGGAAGCCATGGTATTGATAATTTCAACCTCTGGATGCTTGATTTTATAGTCAATAACTTTTTGGATAACTGCCGGCTCAATCAGCGGCTCATCTCCTTGAATATTCACAAAAAAATCCGCTTTGATAAAACGTGCCGCCTCTCCCAGACGGTCTGTCCCGGTGGGATGGCTGTCTTTTGTCATAAGGACATCCATGTTAAGTTCCTGGCAGGTATGATAAATTTTTTCACTGTCCGTTGCAACCAATACTTCCTCTAATCCCTCCACCTTCTTTGCCTGCTGGTACACCCACCATATCATAGGATGCCCGCAGATCTCGGCAAGGGGTTTCCCTGGAAACCGTGAAGACTGGTATCTAGCTGGAATTATACCGATCACTTTCACTTTCTTTTCCTCCTGTGTATCAGATTCAAATACGCTCCCGCATACTTTGTATTGTTTCATACCTTATAGTATGAAAAAAGTCATGTGTATTCTGTGTCACTTTATAAATTTGTGCAGAAACTCCTGTCCTAGATAAATTTTTTCTTCCGCACAATGGATGCCTTGCAGCGCTGATGAAGTCACAGTAATTGCTTTCGAAACTTTAAACTCTTTATGGAAATTTAATACCTCCATAGGGACATTTTTTGCCAGCACTTTTGCCCTTGGAAAATAATTCTTATAATCCATCGAATCCCTGGGATGGGGTTTGATCAAAATGTTTTCTCCTTTTGCATATTCTGCTTGGATGGCATGGTACAGCTTTGCCTGGATTTCTAAGTCTGGCAGCCTCCCAGTGACTGCAAAAGGTTCCGTCAAAATCAGCACTGGATGATCTATGGATGAGATCTCAAATTTCAAATCTCCCATAAAAATATCATAAATTGTTTCTCTTTGTTCCTGGCTTAACTGGCTCTCTAATTCTGCCCTGGGAACTTCCCTCACTTTCTCCTGGGGAATCTGGATGCCTTTTCGGTCGTTGACCTCCACCGCATTACAACAATCAGAATAACCAAATGGCATTACGCCCATATGAAGATATTTCTTGAAAAAGTACTTCAGTCCCCATTTTCGGAAAAGATAGGAATAATTGCGTCGGTTCTCCCGAATATGCTGATAAGAATTCAAACTGTCTTCATGCAACGTATAACAGATTTTACAGATATTAAAATAGGTGCCTGCATACCCCAAATCCCAGAACACATGAATTGTATCATAATTTTTTGGAATACTAGACGCTGCTCCTGCAAAAACCTGTTCCATATGACTAAGAATCTGCCTGCGCTGCCAGGGAAAAAAAGAGGCGCATCGCTGCTGGTAAGGGTCAATTGTCTCGCTGTTGGGGCACACAAAAACTTTGCCCACACAATCTGTCTGGCACTCCAGCCTCTGGGCAAGTTGAGAGGCCGTCTCTATTCCATGTTCTTCCAATACCAAATCAATTTTTTGCCTCTGGGTAAATGATTTTATCAACGATATCAAAAGCTGGTAGTAAGAAGAACAACAGTAAAGGTGTTTTTTATCTGCCATCGATCCTTCCCCATTTTACATTTCTTCCATTCCAAAGGCTTCTATCATGTGATAAATAGCCATTTCTGTTGGGTTTTCCCTCATAGTGCCAGAAACCTTCTGAATCAAAGCGCCGCCTGTCTCTGCCTGTATTACGTTTGCCGCTGTCTGATATTTTCTTTTTGCATCACAAAATATTTTGTACATATAATGTTTGACGGCATGATTCAAACCTGGCATGTCCTGATATAACTTTTGCATGGCAGATACATGTTCCAGGATCTTGACGCAGCCCTCCACATTTTGTATTGTGGGCGTGCTCGTCATAATGGAGCCAGGGCGAAAGCGCCGGATAAAAAATGTATCATTTGTAACTTTGACACGCTTTGCATACATCAGCACATCAAAGGCAAACACTTCGTCCTCATGAAGCATTCCTTCCACATAACGTATCTGCCTGGATTCCAAAAAATTCCGATTATAAAAATATCGGGGCTGGGAAGAGATCCAATCCCAAACCTCCATCCATTGTACAAACAAATCTTGCCCAGCCATCACTTCTGGATATTCCTGTTTAAAGGTTGCAGAATTGGACTGGAACCTTACTTCCAGTTCGTCTGTCTCATATAGGAAAGAGGAACCAAACACCTGCACTTCCAGTTGTTCCTGCTCGGCACTTTGATACAAAAGTTCCAATGCATCCTGCCGTACCATATCGTCCGAATCCAGGAAATATACATATTTCCCCCTGGCTTGTAAGAGCCCCCTGTTCCTTGTAGCGGCAAGCCCCAGATTCCTGTCATTTTCTAAAAGCCGGATTCGTCTGTCCTTTGCAGCTATGGATTTCACAATTTCAAAAGAACGGTCCTGTCCTGCGTCGTGAATGCAGATGATTTCTAAATCCTCCAAAGTCTGCCCCCGCACGCTGTCCAAGCAGTCCTTTACGAAAGGTTCCACATTATAAATTGGTATAATTACTGATACTTTCATTAAAATACTCCTTTTGCATCTGGGCTGTGTTCTGGAATCCTTTTATCAACAGGGGGATAATGGTAATAGTCATAATAGGCTCTTTTCAGATATGCTTCCACATCTGCCGGAGCCTGGACCTGCATTTCCCCAAGTTGGACCACACTGCTTGTTTCAAACCATTTACAGCTATATCGTGTGTGGATAAAAGGAAGAAATCCATTAGACATAAAAAAATCTTTCGTCTCTTTTTGCTGGTTCATTGTGCTCACCTTATCGTGAAGCCAAAAAATAAAGGAGACAGGCAGCAGCTTTCCAAAGGTTGACAGCACACGCACAGATATCTGGGTCATACGGTCACGGCAATCATATTCCTCTTTGGAAAATACGGCGCGATGCCCCATTCCCAGACCATAAACCCCACGGACTAGAAGCATTTGGAATTTATGCATCCATGGATGGTCAAAGGCACGATCTAAAATAAAAATATCCAACGGCAGATGATTTTCAAGCTCCTTATGGCATTTTCCGCTTGCCTTACGGAATACGTTGCCAGGAACCTCCTCTTTCATATACAACACACGGCACATAAAATCCAAAAACACACCGCCTCCCAGCTCGGAACAATGCAGATACCCAAAATCAGCGCCAAGTTCTTTGGGGGCAATGCGCTGAAACTGTTCAAAATCATTTCTTGTCATTGCAATGTCAATATCATCGTCCCATGGAATAATATCCCCATGCCTAAGAGAACCCAGGAGCCCTCCAAACACAAGGAAATAACGAAGATCATATTTCCTGCAGATACGGTCTACTTCTCCCAAAAGCATGTACAAAATACGATGGATCCGTTCCAGATATTCCCGTTCTTTTCTGCATACCCTTGTAAGATCCAGAATCTTTTCTTGTCCCTTTGTTCCAACCAAATAAGTTCCTAGCTCCTCCCCACAGGCAGCAATAGAAACTTCCGTTTCCTGCTCTGCCTCCAGAAGCACCTTAAGACCAGATTTCCGAATCCCTGAATCTTTTAATACAACAGAATATTGCCCTGTAAATCGCTGCCCGACAACACAGCTTACCACATAGGGATCTTCATCATATTTGACTTTGGGGTGTTCTGTCTTTACAGCTCCTAAATATTTTATTGTTACAGGATGTTCTGAAAAAGCCTTCACTAAGATTTCATATCCCCTGGCATCCAGCAAATCTACCATGCAATTTCACCCTCCCTTGCGTACTCTACCAGCCAGAAATCAAACACATGTACGACAAACCTTCTACGGAATACAGCACTCTTCGGAATTGATTTTTCCCTGCAAGATTTTCTCCACAGTATCTTTATCAAAAGAATCCTTTTTCTCCTCTGGCACTTGTGCCAACAGTTCCTCCAGCTCTTCCATATCCTGACAACCTCTCCGAAAGAAATTTTCTGCATAGCTTGGGGTTAAATGATATTTTGCTGACAGATAGTACTCTGTGCGAAAGCCCTGTACTGTTTCTTGCCGCATGGATGTTCCCACATGGCTTGCCTGCTGCTTTAACGAGTCAATTTGGTATCGTTTTCCAAAAGATTGGTTTAAATATCCCGCAAAAATCTCTGTATTCATATTTCCAGCGCCTTTTCCAATGCCAGATAACGTTCCGTCAATTATCATATCCCGCTTCAAGCCCAGTTCCAGCGCGGCAGCACAATTCTGGAAAGAGCATTGCATATTGTTGTGTGTATGGAGCCCCAGGCAGATTTCCTCTCTCAAAATCCCATCCGCAAGGCGCATCCTTTCTGCCACCTCTTTCGGTTCCATGGAACCGAAACTGTCCACAATATAAAAAGCCCTGATGCCCTTCAGATTTTCCTGGGCTTGAACCATGAGTTCTGCAAATTCTGAATCTGTATAACGGGTAGAAACCATGGGCTGCATAAAGAGCTGATAGCCTTTCTTAAGGATTTCCTGCCCCATCTGGATTGCCCTTTTCGCATCTTTCTTATGAAAGCAGAGACGAATCCCATCAATCCCTTCTGTTTTATGTACAGGCAGAAGTTCAACGGGATATTTCCCATAATCTATCATAACCAGATAGATAACCTTGGGATTCTTTTGTTCCAACAGGCAATTGTTTTGGACTGCATCCAAGTTTGAGTATTCACTCCGTCCTTTTGGGCTTCCCTTTTTCTCATCCAGATACCCAAGCTCCACATACTCTATCCCAGAAGTTTCGATTGTATGTAAAATGGAATTCATAAGTTCTGTTCCAAAACAGAATTGGTTCACCCATCCGCCGTCACGCAAGGTACAATCCAGCATAAATTGATTACTCACACCATCACCACCTTATCTTTCGCACAGCAGCCAACAATGTCATGCTGTCTTTAAAATCCTTTGTTTTGCAATAGGCAAGGTAAAAAACGAAATTTGGAACCACTGCGCATACTGCCGCTTTTAATGCAAACCCTGCAAGACCGCCTATTTGAATCTGCCAAGCTGCGGCATAAGTAATTACACCTGCCACACCCGTTACTGCGGCATATTTCATATGCGAAAGCATATAACCAGCAAGACCGCCCTGGGTAAAGTAATATTTATATAAGAGGGCTGCCCCGCCGATAAAATTAAAAATAAAATAAGAAATCAGTGTTGCAAGGATAATGCCCTTTAGCCCCATCCACTGTACCATCATCCAGTTTAAACATAGATTTGCCGCCGCCTCCGCAATGGAAAGATATCTTGCCTGCCACCAGATTCCGGCTGATTCCCCATAAAGGGTACGGATATCTCCCATCTTAAGCACATAAAAATAGACTGAAAATAAAACAACCATTTCAAAAGGCAGCGTCATATTTTTTCCAAGCCACAATATCATAAAAGGCTGGTACAGGCATAAAAGGCAGACTGCGCACCAACCGCTGATCCAAAGAAATAAAAAATCAATCTGATGCATTTTCTGCAAATTTCTTTCAGGAGAATCTAAAGCAATACTGTTTCCCACTCCCCCAGCCATGGAAGTTTTTACTACTGCAAGTATCATAACTACAGAATCCATAATATAATAATAATTTGCATAAATAGCCGTCATGCTTAACCCAAGGAACGCGGATACAAAAATTGAGTCAAAAGCGTCCCTGGACATCACAGCCGCTTTGCGGATCGTAAGCCCAATTACCTGTTTTTTTATCTCCTGGCAGATGCCAGGATCTATTCGCCCGCCTCCAAGATACATGGGATACTGCTTTCTTACCTGCTTTGCACACAGCAGGCTGTACCATAAGGAGGAGAGAGGCATCATCAGCGCATAGAGATAATAATTCTTTGAAAGCAAAATACAAGCCGCCTGTGCAAGATACATGCCTAACTGGGTAAAGATATGGATCCTTGCCCCCAAATCATCCCTTTGATGTGCAATAAGGAGCGCCTTCCTTTCTGGAAATACAAAAAAACCAATACAGGAATTGGAAAGGTAAACCAGGTACAACAGATATAGATTGATATCTGCTGGAACCGCCCCATGGATGAGACGGGGCAAAAAAGGCATCAGCGCCATTCCAACCCCCATCACCGCAATACCCACCCGCTGGTATACTTTCTTGTAAAAAGTAAGAAGTGCATTGATCATTTTCGTATCATTTTGGGCTATGGGCTGGTACATACTGTAAACAATCGCTGTACCAAACCCCATCTCTGTAAGGTTCAGCATTTGAAGGATAGAATAAAACAGCCCTGTCAGCCCTAAATACTCTGCCCCTATCACATGCAGGATCATCGTCCGCACAAAAAAAGGCAGGAGGATCCCTGAGATTTTATCGATCTCTCCGACAATAATATTCCGTTTTGTATTTTCAGAACGATTCAGTCTCATGGGAGGAACCTGCTTCTTTCTCAAAATTAATCCGTTTTTCTTCCACAACGATTGGTCTGTGAATCACCCGTGTATTAATGTTCAAAATATATTCTCCGATAATTCCCATAAAAAACAGCTGCATCCCTCCAATCAGGAACACTCCCAAAAGTATTGGGGTGATTCCCGCTGAAAATCCATCCCAGTTGATCAGCTTTTGAACCAGAAACAGCAAACCGGCAAGAAAACTGAGTCCCGCACAGGTAAGCCCAAGGAAGGTGCACAGCCGAAGCCCGATCTTTGTATAAGAAGTGATGCTTAACATTGCGGCATCATAGAGCGTATAAAAATTATTATGGGTCTTTCCGGCACGACGCTTTGGCTGTTCGTATTCCACTGTGGCAAGCCCAAACCCTGCCCCATACTCTGCCACAATCCCTCTTACAAAGGGAATCGGGTCGTCCAATTCTTTTAAAAGGGCGATAAACGTCTTGTCATACAGTCCAAACCCTGTAAAATGTTCCAACATCTGTACCCTGGACATATGTTTGATAAGCTTGTAATACATGGTCCGCATCCCATAAATTACTGGATTTTCTTTACTGGAAGTCTTAATGCCGCTTACAATCCGATAGCCTTCTTCCCATTTACGGATAAATGCTGGAAGGATCTCTGGAGGATCCTGGAAATCACAGCACATGGTTATGGTACAGTCACCCGTTGTCTGGCACATCCCATGAAACGGTGAATTAAACTGCCCAAAATTTGTTACATTGAAGATCGCCTTCACCTTCTTATTTCCTGCACAGAGTTCTTTCAGCTTATCCCTGGTCCCATCTCTGGAAGCATTGTCAATAAAAACCAGCTCATAATCGTATTCTGTAAGGGTTTCAACAAAGATTTTTATTACTGCCTCACTGATTGGCACCACATTCTCCACTTCATTATAACATGGGATTAAAATACTAATTTTTTTCATATTCTTTCATCCTAATTTTCGCGGCACCATGCAATCGTCTGCCTGATGCCTGTTTCAAAGGAATGCTCTGGCTCAAACCCAGTATCTTTAGCCAATTCCGAAATATCAGCACAAAGGTGCATGACCTGTTTGCAGGCATATGGGCGTTTCCCAATGCCCAAAGAAAGCCCAGGGTCAATGGCATCCCGGATGATTTCCATATACTGCCGCAATGGACGGGCGCTGCCGCTCCCCACCGGATACGCCTTTCCATGGACCCCTTTTTCCCCAATCAGATAAAAAGCTTTTGCTGCGTCTTCCGAATACAGATAATCCCAAACCTGCTCCCCTTTGGAAACTGCTGGCTCCTTGCCATGGAGAAGTTGGTCAATCACAGACATCACCATTACATGCCTGCCGTCATTTGGACCGTAGACACTCAGCACTCTTGCCCAGACATGCTCCATTCCCATCTGCTCACACAACACTTTGCTCATCTGCCCGGCACAAAGCTTTGCCATTCCATATCCGTTCTCTGGGCATACCGATGTATCTGTCTTAAGCGCTTCCTTCTTTCTGCCATATTCCGCTTGGGAACCGGCACCCACAAATTTTGTACACCCCAGAATATAGGCTGTTTTCACTGCATTCAGAGTATATTGGATATTTTGTACCTGCTTTGTTAAATCATTCCTGCATTCTCCAAAGGTTCCTGCCCAGCCTAAATGAAAAAATGTATCATAATCCCTGTCTCTTACTAGGTCTGGCAGCTTATCCATATCTTCCAAACTGCATTTCACGGTGCAAAGCAGATTTGATTCTGGCAATGCCCCGATTCTCTGGGAACCTGGACGACATACTGCCGTTACCTGTATTCCATGCGAAATACACACTGCAACCAATGCCGTCCCAATTGCACCAGTAGGTCCTGTGATGATTATTTTTCTCATGCTGACATCCCCTTATAAATATTCAAGGTCCTTGTGAATGCCCTCATATTCCTCCCGGCTTAAGAAGGGCGACATGTCATCCAAAGATGGGGACGTAATTGTCCCGTCTGGCATAACTTTCGATGACAATTTCGGCTCAAACCCCTGCGCGGGATCTACCACCACTTCACAAAAGACTGGTCCCTCTGTCTCAAGCGCCTGGCTCACCAACGTGCGTGCCTCTGTTGTATCAGCAATACACAGATAAGGGATTCCATAGGCAAAAGCAATTTTTCTCGCTTCTGGAAAACTTAAACCGTTCCCATCACACACACCAACCAAGGGAGGGGAAAAAGAATTGGTCTGTGTTTGGCGGATCGAATGGTAGCCGTTGTTATTGATATAAAACAATTTCACATTCAGCTGATTGTATACCACTGTCTGCAGTTCCTGAAGATTCATTTGAAAGCTGCCATCCCCATCCACACATATCACAGGTTTTCCTTTTTGAGCCACAGCCGCCCCGATTGCTGCTGGAAAACCATATCCCATTGCCGCGCAGCCTGAATTGGTAAAGATCCTCTGTCCCCGTTTTACTTCACATGCCTGGAAAGTAATGACACATGCCGAACCATTTCCGCAAACCACCTGGTCCCCTTCCCGAAGAGCCAAAAAAAATTCTCTTATAAAGGCATAGGGATTCATCGGTTTTGAAACATCATAGAACTCTCGCTTTACAGCCGGATAACGCTGATCTATGTCCCTGCACCATTTCAGCCATCTGTTATGGTTTTCATTCTTTCCATCATAAGGAGATTCTAAAAGGGAGTGGAGCACATCCTTTATATTTGCATGAATTGGCATATCCGCTTGTATGGTAGGCTTATGCAGTTCATTTTCATCGATATCTACAATAATTTTATACGCATCTTGTGCAAACTGCCCTCTGTTATAGCTTATCATTCGAATATTCAGCCTGCACCCCAGTACAAGCAGCAAATCACAATTCTGTACAATGAAATTGCCGCCCCGTGTCCCCACCGTCCCTGGCTTTCCGCAAAACAGAGGATGATCTTTCCATAGCAGGTCATGGGCATTCCATGCAGTAAGGACGGGAATCTGTAGTTTTTGAATACATTTTAAAAAATCATCATAAGCATCGGCAAGGCGTATTGCTGTACCAGCAAGGATTACTGGTCGTTTTGCCTGCTTGAGTTTTGTTAGAATTTGACCTGTAACGGCAGTATCATATACTGGATTCTCTTCCATTCCTTCCCTAGATGGGTCAAACCCCTTTAATTCCTCTGTTTCAATCACAGCCGCCTGGATATCTAAAGGGATATCCAGCCAAACAGGCCCTTGCCTTCCATTTGTCGCCAAATACAGTGCCTTCTCCAGATGATACCGGATTTCAGAAGGCTGTGTAACCATATAAGCATATTTTGCCATACACTTCGCCACATCTGCAATATGAAATTCCTGGTCGCCCAACTGGCGAAGGGGAACCTCTGTACTCCAAAGGGTTGTCTCCCTTTTGACCTGTCCTGACACCACAAACATCGGAATGGAATCCAACCATCCCCCCAGTACCCCCGTCAATGCGTTGGTTCCGCCAGGTCCGCTGGTCACACAGCAAAGCGCCAGCCTGCCAGACAGCCTGGTATATCCCTCAGCCGCCATCGCACATGCCTGTTCATGATGATTGTAAGTACAAACCATTCCTTCCTTATGTCCAAAAGCATCGTTCAAATGCATGGCGCCGCCGCCTGTAACAGTAAAACAATCTACAATCCCATGTTCTACAAAAAAATCTGCCATGTACTTTGCTAACTTTATCTTCATATGTAGGTTTCTCCCAAATTTTTTTATCATACATATAGGAAATTCCTCCAAATTTCCTATATGAGAAAATAAATATGCGCACGCGCACAAGGGGAACATATTGCTGAGCAATTGTGCGCGGCGCGGCAAAGTGTGCAAACCCATTCCCCCAAGAATGGGGCAAAGGGGCTTTCGTGGGCTTGCCCACTTTGTTCTAACAGTTCCTTAAAGGCATGTACTTGAATCCATATATAACTTCTCCATATATGCTTCTTGAAAAGTCAACTTTTTCGGAGCCTCAACCTTTTCCAATATTTTATGGATTAACGTTGCAGAAAGCCCCTGTTTTTCAGCAAGATAGAACACATAGCCTGGATGGCATCCATGATATGCAGCCATATAATAGTAGAGGTTATAACCCCAAGACGGTTCGTTGTAAAAAGAAAAAATAATTTCTTCAATGGCTTCTAAGATCGGGCTGATTCCATAATTTTCCCCATAGGCTGTATTCAAATGCATCACAGCAAGTTCAATAGGAAGATTGCCTGCTGCTTTGCCCATTCCGTACAGACTGGCGTCCACGATAAGATCCCGCTGGCGGGAAATTCCTTGTTTTAAGTATTCCATACAGTTTGCGTATGCCATCTGAAAATTGTTATGCCCATGGTAGCCAACTTTGATTTTTGGATTTAACTCCTGGTCTAGGATATCAAAATAATGAAGCAGACAATCTGGGTGCATCAGCCCATAAGTATCTACAATCGTCAGTGCATAAGGCATCATATCATTTGCCAATAATGCCAAATCCATCGTTTCTTCCTCTGTATAGCTGGTGGCTGATACCATCTGAACAAACACCAGGTACCCCAAATCTTTCAATTTCTGGCAAAAGGCAACTGCCTCCCTTCGAAGATGTTTTTTAAAAATCACCCGGATCCCATCCAGGAAAGATTCACTTGCCGGCTGGATATTTCCCAGGCTGCATGTACCATAGTCGATCATTCCTACAACCTTGGTGCCTTTTTTCTCCAGATCCCCATAAATATTTTTCACACATGCCGTATCTGGCATAATGCTGCGATTCCAATCAAAGGGTCGTTGTTCATCCAAAAAGCCAATTTCTATCATATCCACACGGGCATCCACCAGCCGCTGAAAGATGGCAGTCAAGTTTTCATGACCAAATTCCCAGTCATTGATATACCCTCCATCCCGAAGGGTGCAATCCAAAAGCTGTATATTACCCATACTTTTTTAACCGCCTCTTTTCTTGTAACAATCTGCCTTTCGCCCTTTTGTTACATTTTCTCTTTTTCGTGTCTTAGCCCATTATTATTTTGCAAATAGACAAATTTATTTTAGTGGGAGGTGGGTCACCGATTGAGACAAAAACCCCCAGCAGATTGCAGGGGTGCGGATTTGTTTTTGTCAGCATAGCTGACCCGCCTCCGCATCAAGAACATTGATGGCGTTCTTGAATTTAAAAACATATATGATAGGAGTGGAGAAAGATAAAAAGTGTCAAAGATTCCATATTCCCGCTACAAAACTGACAAACATAAGCCCTGTCTGCCTTTGAAATTTTGTATGCTTCATTGATACACGATACCATCTCAGATTTATTAGATAAATCGGTTATCAGGCACACTGATAAAATGCAGATCACCAATTTGTATCACGAACAGATAATTATCACAAGTGACTGTCTTGACTTTATACATACTCAAAACTCGCCCCCCTAAGCTTTTGCGTGGGTTACAAGAAAACTTTTTCTTGCTCTCTGACTTATTGCCTCCCTCGCCTTCTAGTGGAGCGTAACATATAGAACTATTAAATTATTTGCCCTGTTCTATGGGCTTAACGCCCAATATTCCAATCAATCTCTCCCAAGCATTCCTTCTGCCGGTCCCTATCATCCCCTATAGTTCCGGCATGCATAATAACAGCCCTATTATAATTTATTTTCCAATCAAAGTCAATGATACTTTTTCCCTGCTTTTGAGGCTTGCAGAAATAAATTATTATAAAATTGCTCTGGTATTTTCCTGATCTTTCTGTTAAAATGAAAATAATTAGGAAATTCGGAGGAATTTCCTATATGATAGAAAATAAATGTTTATGATTTGCTATTAAAAACAATATATAAAGGAGTGCATAATATGAAAATAAATGCTATACAGGGCATGGAAGGTACCAGAAATCAGAACAACACCCAGTCCATTGGCTCTGGGGAGGATTTTTCTTCTTATTTGCAAGGCACGGCATCCTTGGAACAGATTTTTGACAAAGCTTCCCGAACTTACAATGTGCCTAAAAACCTTATCAAAGCCATTGCAAAGACAGAGTCTGACTTCCGTCCCAATGTAACTTCAAAAGCTGGTGCTCAGGGGATTATGCAGATTATGCCGTCTACTGCCCAAGAATTAGGAGTTACGGATGCTTACGATCCTTATCAGAACATCATGGGCGGAACGAAATATTTTAGCCAGCTTCTCCAGAAATATGAAGGAAATATTAACCTTGCCCTTGCTGCTTACAATGCCGGCACGAATAATGTAGCAAAATATGGTGGTATTCCCCCTTTTGAAGAAACACAAAATTTTGTAGTAAAAATCAATGGCTATATGAATGCAGGCATCGACGTGCCAGATGTATGTTACTCCATAAATACGGCAAGCATTGATGGTACTGCAGATGTCGGAAACCCCATAAGCACTGATTTTGCCACAGCCGCATCTATCACAGAGGCACAGGACAATTATCTCCAAGACATCTTAGACCAGCTTTTCTCCTATGAAGAATATCTGCATTTCATTGACCTATATACAAAAATGCAGGAAGCAGAACAACATAAAGTAGAAAAAGAACAGCAACAGCAACAGGGAAAGGAAGAACAACGTTCCGATGCTTATTTTGCATATCAGGAACTCAGATACAGCCCAATAGCAATTAACTTAATTGGAGATACAAATATCGTATAGGCTGGAAATTTCCGCATACATAATTCCCCCAAAGCAAATTTTTAACCTGTGCAACAAGTTAAGGATTTGCTTTGGGGAATTCTTTTTTCCCATATAGGATGCGGGTGTCAAGAGGTGGTTCCTAAAAACCTTCTTGACAAATTGCAAAAAGAAATACAAATGTTGTTCCAAGTGTTAGGGACAGAAGAATTTCTAAGTGCTCTCATGAAAAAATCAAAACTTTACGCAACCGGCTGATATTCGCCATCCATGGCTCAGATCATCTTTTTCCAAACATCGTGTTTGGAAATTGCTGTTTAAAAAACAGAACACAAAGAAATTCTAACTGTCAGGACAAGTCACAACGTTTTGCACTCATTTGTGCAATTTTCCAATATTCCTTTTGAAAACCACCTTTTGACGCCCGAATCCATATAGGAAATTCCTTCGAATTTTCTATATGGGAAAACGAAAAAGCGCACTGCTACAAAAGGAAACGATTCCTTCCCAAACCATTGTTAGGATATGATACGCGAAACTCCAATTTTCCTGAAAGTCCTTGCATTTTACCTTCTGGCATGATACAGTAATCCCTACCATCATACTTCCCGCTGCCAGCACAGCTCAGGAGGTATTTCATGACATATGAATCATTCAAACAGCAATTAGCTGATTCTCTCAGGGAATTCTTCCCTGCTGGTACCCAGATATCCATTCGCCCCCTTTGCCATAACAACCATCTTATACTGGATGGATTGACAGTTATGGAACCAGGCTGCAACATTTCTCCCACAATATATCTGAATCACTATTTCGAAAGCTATCAAAAGGGCACTGCGTTTTCTTCTGTCCAGCAGCAAATTCTCCAATATTACCATCAGCACTGTATTATCCAAAATATCGACACATCTTTTTTTACTTGTTTTGACCATGTGCAGTCCCGGATCGTATATAAGTTGGTCCATTACAAAAAAAACAGGGAACTCCTAAAAGAAATTCCCCATTTTCGTTATCTGGATCTTGCGATTGTATTTTACTGTCTCGTACCAGAAAAACCTTATGAACATGCGTCCATTCCAATTTACAGCCATCATTTAGATTACTGGAATATCTCACCGGACACACTCCTTTTGCTTGCCCAGAAAAACACCCCTCTGTTGTTGCCCTGGCGCTTTGATTCCCTTGCAGACCTGATTCTTCCGGCGCTGCACATGCTTCCTGCCCAAGAATTCCTATCTCCTGAAGAACTATTCGAAACGGATACTGTCCCTATGTACGTCCTTACCAACAGACAACAATATTTTGGAGCCTCCTGCCTTCTCTATCCTAATGTTTTAAGCCAAATATCCCAAAATTTTAGAGACAGCCTCTATGTTCTGCCCAGCAGCATCCATGAAGTCATTTTAATCCCCGCTTCCTTTGCAGAAAGCCCAAAGGAACTAGCAAAGATTGTCCAGGAAGTCAACCTTACAGAAGTCGCCCAAGACGAAATCCTCTCTGATTCTGTATACTATTATAACCATCAGGATGACAAATTAACGCTTTCGATATAAAACTACCCAATCAGTTCTAAATACATTTTTTCATACTTGTTGGCAGAATTCTGCCAAGAATGATCGGCCTTCATGCAGCGTTTCATCATTTGCTGCCATTCCTTCGGATGATTACAGAATACATCATAGGCATATTGAATAATTTTAAACATTTCTTTGGCATCATAGTTGGCAAAGCTAAACCCTGTTCCGGTCTGGCGATATTCATTGTATGCTTCCACCGTATCTTTCAGTCCTCCTGTCTCACGTACAATAGGAACCGTACCATAACGCATACCGATAAGCTGGCTTAAGCCGCAAGGCTCAAACTGGGAAGGCATCAGGAAGGCATCTGCAGCGCCGTATATTTTATGCGCCCGTTCCTCACTGTAACCAATGGTTGCGGATACCTGTTGCGGATATTTCTGAGCAAAATACTGAAAAGAATTCTCAAAACGATCTTCCCCTGTTCCCAAAACTGCCACCTGGACATTGATCGTGTTAAGCATTTGCTCCATAATGAAATTAACTAAATCAAACCCTTTCTGCTCCGTCAATCTGCTAACCATTCCAATTAACATAACGGAACTGTCCTGTTTTAAACCAAGCTCTTTCTGCAAGGCTTCTTTATTTTTTTTCTTCTTTGTAATATTTCGAAGCCCAAAGGGAAAGGGAATCTTGGGATCTGTCATGGAATTATATTCTTCATAGTCTATTCCATTGACAATTCCTGAAAGCTTTCCTGAAACTTCCCGCAGAACGCCCTCCAGCCCTTCTCCGCCTTCTGGAAATTGGATTTCCTGGGCATAAGTTTCACTGACAGTTGTAACCTGGTCTGCGTACAAAATGCCCGCTTTTAAGAAATTTGTCTCATGATATGCTTCCATCGCCTTATAACGGCAGTCTGACGACAAATCTCTGCAGTTTTCAATATCGTCAATACGCCATCTTCCCTGAAATTTTTGGTTATGAATGGTCAAAATAGTTTTTGTTTTTCCAAAAAAACGGTCATTTCCGTAAAATTCCTTTATGAATACGGGAATCAATGCCGTCTGCCAGTCGTGGCAATGAATAATGTCTGGGCGAAACCCTAGCTCTGGCAATGCCGCAAGCACAGCTCTAGAAAAAAATGCAAATTTATTTACGTCCTCAAAAATCTCATGGTAAGGGCTGCCCCCTGCAAAATAATGCTCATTGTCGATAAAATAATAAATAACTCCCTCCACCTTAGCTTGAAAAATTCCTATGTACTCTCTTCCTCTCGGCATATCCGCATAAAATTCTGTCACGTATGACAATTTCTGCTTGTTTACTTCTGGAATACACAAATATTTTGGCAAAATCACCCTGATATCAAATTTTTTTCTGTCTAAATATTTTGGCAGGGCGCCAACTACATCTGCCAATCCCCCCGTTTTAATAAAAGGATTCCCCTCGGATGCTGCAAAGAGTATTTTTTTCATATTGATAACCTCCAAATTTTATTCCTGCGGACAAGACCGAACAGACATGCTTAACAGAACATGTCTGTTCGGTGTCACAAGAGCAAAACTCTCCCGCCTTCCCTGGAAAATTTTACTCTCTCAACTTATATTCTAACCGAATTTTGTCTGCAATTAAAGCGATAAATTCAGAATTTGTAGGTTTTCCTTTGCCATTATGGATGGTATATCCAAACAATTCGTCAATGGTATCCATTTTTCCTCTGCTCCATGCCACTTCAATTGCATGACGAATCGCCCGTTCTACCCGGCTTGGGGTTGTCTGGTATTTTTTGGCGATTCCTGGATATAAAATCTTGGTAATAGAATTAAGCATCTCCATATCAGTCACTGACATAATAATTGCTTCACGCAGGTACTGATATCCCTTAATATGTGCTGGGACGCCAATCTCATGGATAATATTTGTCACATCACTCTCCAAATTTCGTTCTTCCAGCTCCTGCTTTTTCTCATAAGCATTTACCTTCCGCACCTCATTATTTTTGCGCAGTTCTACATTTCTCACATGTTTAATCCGACTAATTACCACATCATTATCAAACGGTTTCATAATATAATAATCAGCGCCCAATGAAAAAGCGTCTTCTGTAATTTTTTCCTGTCCAATCGCAGTAATCATGATAAATGCTGGATGTTTTTTCATATTTTTGTCGTTTCTGATCTTATCCATAACTGCCAAACCATCTAATTTCGGCATGACAATATCCAACAATACCACATCTGGTTCCTTTCTTCTGATCATTTCACAGGCTTCTTCCCCGTCTTTCGCAGTTCCCACAACCTGAAGTTCTTCGTCACTTCTAACAATATTTCCTAACGTTTCCAACATTCTTTCATTGTCGTCCGCAATTGCTACATTTAATTTTTCCACGTAATATCCTCCTGTTGTTTTTCCTGTTATTCCCTCATAAAAAGGCACTTCGACATTATAACATATCTGGAAGCACCTTCAAGGAAAAGATTTCTCCGGTTTTCGACATGACTATACGGCTGTTTTCATAATAACACGAACGCTGTCATTTGCGAACCCCCTTTCTAATCCTAACATAATAATACTGATTGTATAATTGTATTTTCTGTCGAACTGTGTCGTATCATTTAAAAATTTTGTCTTATATTTTTTTAGGCTTACTCCATTTATATCGACAAAAAAAGAAACTGTCACACATAATATTTTCAAGAGGACCATTGGCGTTCTTGCTTTGCAAAATTCTCTTTTTTTGTTCTTATTCTTTCCTCCTTCTTTTGAGTTTTTATGTACTTAAATTTTGAGTTCCAAAAGGTGGCGTTAAAAATTAATTTTATAAAAAAATGTCATGTTTTATACTACTTATTTGTTACTATAATATGGAGAGTATATTTACATAAATACACCGATACAGCAATCGTATTATGCTGTATCGGTGTAACTTACAAAAAATATCAATATATTCTAACTATTTTCATCTGTTTTTCATGGCAGTCCTATTTCTATATCTGCCCTTCCAGAGCTGTCTTTGCCTCTGCAATGGCATCCGCAATTCCAGCCGGATTCTTTCCGCCTGCCTGCGCCATGTTTGGGCGTCCGCCGCCGCCTCCTCCAACCTTTCCTGCAATTGCCTTGATCAAATTTCCTGCATGTGCACCCTTGTCCATCGCTTCTTTGGTAGCCATGGCAACTAAGTTTACTTTACCATCTTTCTCTGAAGCAAGCACTACTACGCCTTCTCCCAGTTTATCCTTTAACTGGTCGCCCAGGTCACGCAGACCATTCATGTCCACGCCAGGCACGCTCGCGGCAAGCAATTTCACACTTTTCACCTCAGTCACCTGGTCCATAACGTCACCCAGGGCGTCTTTTGCCGCCTTGCTCTTTAAAGACTCATTTTCTGCCTGCAATGCTTTCATATCCGCAATCATATGCTCCAGCTTATCCAAAAGCCCAGCCGGGTTCGTTTTCACAATTTTTGCTGCTGCTGCAAGCGTCTCTTCCAGCCTGTCATAATACGCAAATACAGCTTTGGAAGTAAGCGCCTCAATACGGCGGACTCCTGCCGCCACACCAGACTCAGAGACGATCTTAAATGCACGGATACTGCTGGTATTGCCTACATGGGTTCCTCCGCAAAGCTCAATGGAAAAGTCCCCCATCTTAACCACACGGACAGAATCCCCATATTTTTCTCCAAACAATGCCATAGCACCTGTCTTTTTTGCTTCCTCTAAGGTCATTACCTCTGTCACCACGGGAAGCGAGGCTGAAATTTTCTCATTTACAATAGTCTCTACCTTTGAAATTTCCTCCGCTGTCATTGCAGCAAAATGAGAAAAGTCAAAACGCAGCCTGTCTGCATTTACATCAGAACCATGTTGTTCCACATGGTTTCCCAGCACCTCCCGAAGCGCTTTCTGAAGTAAATGGGTTGCACTGTGGTTTCGCCCAATTAAGACACGTTTTTCTTCTGCAACGGCAAGTTCTACCGTGTCCCCCACTTTAAACATTCCTGCTGTGACTTTGCCAACATGTCCAATGCGGCCGCCTCTGAGATGAATCGTGTCCTCCACCAAAAATTCATTTTCACCTGCACGAATTACTCCAGTATCTGCATTCTGTCCACCCATAGTAGCATAGAAGGGAGTCTCATTTACAATGACAGTTCCCCGCTGCCCATCAGATAAAGCTTCTGTCAATTCTGTCTCCGTAGTCAAAACTGAAATTTCTGAACTGCGTACCAGATGGTCATAACCTACAAACACGGAAGTAATTGCCGGATCAATCTCATCATAGACAGTGGCATCGGCGCCCATATAATTTGTCTCTTTCCTTGCATTTCTCGCCTTATTCCGCTGTTCTTCCATACATGCGGCAAACCCTTTTTCGTCAATGGAAAATCCTTTTTCTTCTAAAATTTCCTGGGTCAAATCCACTGGGAATCCATAGGTATCGTATAATTTAAACACGTGTTCGCCAGACAAAACCTTCTCCCCAGTTTTTGCCATTTCCTCCTGCATTTCAGTGAGGATGTTTAAGCCCTGGTCGATGGTCTTATCAAATTTTTCCTCTTCCTGGGTGAGCACTTTAAAGATAAATTCTTTTTTCTCCTCCAGTTCTTCATAACCATCCTTGCTCTCTGCAATCACAGTAGCGCTTAATGCAGCTAAAAACTTACCAGAAATCCCTAACAGCCTTCCATGGCGTGCCGCGCGGCGGATCAGGCGGCGCAGCACATAGCCTCTTCCCTCGTTAGAGGGCATAATGCCGTCTGAAATCATAAAGGTGGCAGAGCGCATGTGGTCTGTAATCAGACGAATGGATACGTCGTCCTGGTCGTCCGCTTGATATGTCTTTCCGGATATCTCGCATACTTTATCCCGGATTGCTTTCATCGTATCGACATCAAAGACAGAATCCACATCCTGCACAACGACTGCAAGCCGCTCCAATCCCATTCCGGTATCAATGTTCTTATTTGCAAGCTCCTCATAATTGCCATGCCCGTCTCCATCAAACTGTGTAAACACATTGTTCCACACTTCCATAAAACGGTCACAGTCACAACCCACTTTACAGTCTGGCTTTCCACAGCCGTATTTCTCTCCCCGGTCGTAATATATTTCAGAACAAGGACCACAGGGACCGGCGCCATGTTCCCAAAAATTATCACATTTGCCATCTTCATCCCTGTAAAACCGAGTAATCTTTTCTGCTGGAACCCCTACTTCCTTGGTCCAAATCTCAAACGCTTCTTCATCTTCTCCATAGATAGATGGATAAAGGCGTTCTGGTTCCATGCCAATCGCTTCTGTCAAAAATTCCCAGCTCCACGCGATTGCTTCATGTTTGAAATAATCCCCAAAAGAAAAATTCCCCAGCATTTCAAAAAATGTCAGATGTCTTGCTGTCTTCCCAACATTCTCAATATCCCCAGTACGAATACATTTCTGGCAAGTGGTAACGCGCTTTTTCGGCGGAACCTCCTGTCCTGTAAAATAAGGCTTCAACGGAGCCATCCCTGCATTGATTAACAATAAACTGTTATCATTATGGGGCACCAGCGAAAAACTCTTCATTGCCAAATGGTCCTTACTTTCAAAAAACTCCAGATACATTCTGCGCAGCTCATTTACTCCATACTTCTTCACAACAAATTTCCTCCAACTGTCTTTCCTATTTATTCTCCTGTTGTCTTTGCATCCTTTCTGTCCCGCAGCTTTTTGCCCAGAAAAATTCCCGCACCTGCCACTGCAACCATCAGAATAAATTTTACTGTATACTGTATCAATGTCGTAAAAAACATAACCTTACACCTCCTTTTTTCCAAAACCTATCCTGGCGTTTCCAAAACGCAAATTTCCTTCTACTGCCATCTGCCTATTCTATTTCGTCTTCCAGCAAATTGTCCCCATCTGCCGCTGATGTTGCAAGCTGGTCGCAGCGCTCATTCATCACATGCCCGTCATGTCCTTTCACCCAGATAAAACATACCTTATGAGGCTTCATTGCTTCCAGCAATTCTTTCCAAAGCTTTACATTTTTCACTGGTTTCCCATCTGCTTTTTTCCAGCCTCGTTCGATCCAGCCCTGAATCCATTTCTGGTTAAAAGCATCTACCACATATTTCGAATCTGAATATAATTCCACGGTACATGGCCTGTTCAGCTCCTGCAGGCTTCGGATTACTGCCATCAGCTCCATGCGGTTATTGGTTGTCTTCTTATAACCGGCTGAAATCTCTTTCTTATATATTTTTCCTTCTTGATCCATATAGGTCAAAACGGCACCATAACCTCCTGGTCCGTCTGGATTGCCCCTTGCCGCTCCATCTGTAAAAATCTTTACTTCCATTTTTCCTCCATCACAATATTATTTCCTGATTCTCTTGTTCTACCATAAGAATTCTGTCACGCGTTTCCTGGTTCTTTTGCCTATCCTGGTATTCCTTTACAAGACTGTAATGCTTCCACACATGCATTGGAATCACATATCCTGTCTTAACTTTCTCAAGAAAATAATCAATTCCAAGGAACTGATTTTGTTCCTGCCTGGGATCTAACACCACAAAGGAAAGATCAATCTTCCGATCTTCCAGCAATGCAATCTGCCGCTTATAGGTCTCTTCCTGATAGCGGTTAAACTCTTCTGTCTCCCCTTGCCACTTCCACCAATTCAAGTCGCCAGCATGATAAATTGTCTTACCAGATGCTCCTATCAGAAAAGCAACCCCGCTGTCAGTAGAAAGCAGCGTCTCCACAGATATACCGCCAATTTCAAACGCTTCCCCTGGCTTCACATAGGTGATTTTCTCTTTGACCTCCTCCGTAAAACCCAACCGCCTCAACATAGAATTCCCCAACTTCTTTTTTATTTCTTTTGCAAAAATATAGTGAATATCCAGATAGTATTCACTCCATTTCAATACTTCAGCATCAAAATGGTCTCGGTGGCTGTGGCTGGAAAACACATAGATCGGCGTTTCTTTCGAATACTTCGGCATTTTTCCATGATACGTACAGGAAGGCACCCCTGTACCATTATAATAATCAAATACAAGGACCTTTCCTTCTATTTCCACGCAAAAGGAACTATGGTGGATATACGTTATTTTCATATAATTTTTCCTCATACTATTAACAAGTTCAAAATCATCCAAAATTATACTATCACACAATCTTTATTTTTTCAATGTTTATCCCGTTTTTCGAATTATGCAAGGTAAAAGAGAGCTGCCTTTCTCAAAGCAGCTCCCTACAATTATTTTCGATATATTATTTCGGTTTGAATACCATACATATTTACATCATTCTCAAACCCTGCATCATCATTTGAGACAGACATTTCTGTTTAAATACCATACATATTTACATCATTCTCAAACAGATCATCATTTGCGAGATTGAAAGGCGGTGTTTGAATACCATACATATTTACATCATTCTCAAACTATTCAAATGGCGGTAACTCTTTGGTTGTTGTTTGAATACCATACATATTTACATCATTCTCAAACCTGCATCTGCATATGCCTCAAAGTCCTGTGTTTGAATACCATACATATTTACATCATTCTCAAACCTGCAAATTCAATTTCTCGATTCCTTTGTAGTTTGAATACCATACATATTTACATCATTCTCAAACCCATTTACTGCAAAGCCAATATCAGCATTGGTTTAAATACCATACATATTTACATCATTCTCAAACACAATAAACGGGAGGAATTTTAATTGCGCTGTTTAAATACCATACATATTTACATCATTCTCAAACAGGTGGTGTGGTCTGCATGGTTCGCCTTCCGTTTAAATACCATACATATTTACATCATTCTCAAACCTGACAATTCCGACATGCCAAGTTGCTGTAGTTTAAATACCATACATATTTACATCATTCTCAAACAGGTGGTGTGGTCTGCATGGTTCGCCTTCCGTTTAAATACCATACATATTTACATCATTCTCAAACCTGACAATTCCGACATGCCAAGTTGCTGTAGTTTAAATACCATACATATTTACATCATTCTCAAACCGCCAGCCACACCCTGTAAGTATCAATGGTGTTTAAATACCATACATATTTACATCATTCTCAAACGGAGTATAGGAGTAAAAAGAAAGGGAAATTGTTTAAATACCATACATATTTACATCATTCTCAAACCATCAAGAAATGTATCACATACCCATTGTGGTTTAAATACCATACATATTTACATCATTCTCAAACCATAAACCGGGCTACTTTTCTGCATGATTTGTTTAAATACCATACATATTTACATCATTCTCAAACCTATATCCGAGCCTTGCAGGGCTTTCCAGAGTTTAAATACCATACATATTTACATCATTCTCAAACAATCCCCAGCTTATACTTCTGCTTCGTGGCGTTTAAATACCATACATATTTACATCATTCTCAAACGTTAACAAGACCATATACCAAAGTTCCGCCGTTTAAATACCATACATATTTACATCATTCTCAAACATTAAGGTTGTTGGAGTTCGTATACCTGGGTTTAAATACCATACATATTTACATCATTCTCAAACGGTCGAACTGTATCTATATCGGAAGTTGTAGTTTAAATACCATACATATTTACATCATTCTCAAACGGCTGACTGGAATTCATCCCAATAAATATTGTTTAAATACCATACATATTTACATCATTCTCAAACCTTGAGCCTGCCATAAACATTTAATTCTGGTTTAAATACCATACATATTTACATCATTCTCAAACAGGGGCAAATCAGAATAAAAAAATTCTTGGGTTTAAATACCATACATATTTACATCATTCTCAAACTCCGCGTGGGTGACAACGAGGGGGACAGCGGTTTAAATACCATACATATTTACATCATTCTCAAACGCACTCGTTGATTTATGGAATACGAGCGAAGTTTAAATACCATACATATTTACATCATTCTCAAACCACATGCAAGAAATTCCTGACATCCGGCATGTTTAAATACCATACATATTTACATCATTCTCAAACAATAGCTGTTATTACGGAAGTAAAAAACCTGTTTAAATACCATACATATTTACATCATTCTCAAACCCATGTATTACTTACTTTAGTTTTTATGTTGTTTAAATACCATACATATTTACATCATTCTCAAACGGCAAGCCAAGCCCGATAGGTGTCAATTGTGTTTAAATACCATACATATTTACATCATTCTCAAACAGTACGTAAGGGCATCTGAATATGCTGTTGGTTTAAATACCATACATATTTACATCATTCTCAAACCCATGTATTACTTACTTTAGTTTTTATGTTGTTTAAATACCATACATATTTACATCATTCTCAAACATAGGCATTCCACATATCACACATGTTCCGGTTTAAATACCATACATATTTACATCATTCTCAAACACAGTTACTACTAAAGATTCACTGCCGTTTGTTTAAATACCATACATATTTACATCATTCTCAAACAACTGATTATACACAGAAGAATACCGGTAGTTTAAATACCATACATATTTACATCATTCTCAAACTTTACTTTTACCGTAAATGAACTGGAACTTGTTTAAATACCATACATATTTACATCATTCTCAAACTGTGCTAATTGTAGTTGTCATTAAAATTCAGTTTAAATACCATACATATTTACATCATTCTCAAACCTCAAACCTCAAATCCAAAAATGAAATGCCATCACAAGCATAAATACTGGTATTCAAACAAAACCATGAAATCAAAAGATTTCACAATAGTCTCTATCAATTATATACTGATTTTTAGCATTTGAAAAGCCCCATTGCCTGTTTTCTATCAAAATTAACGCCGCTTCACAATAAATGGCTGTTTTCCATAATTCCTCTAACTGTTCCTCCGTGATATAAGACCGGATATTCACCAAAACAATCACTCTCTTTTTCAATAATTCTGTAACTAATTTTATATAAGAAATCATATTTTCAAAAAAATCTGTTGCCGTATGTTCTATTTTCACACCGATTCCTTTAAAAAGAGCTGTCACATCTATTTCCGAATCCGATTCCAAAGCAAAAGAACTTGACTGCTCTAATTCAATGAAATAATTCTGCAATTGATGCTTTATCTCCTGTGTAACTAAATACATCGTTTCCCCTGCTGCCAATTCTGCCAATTCCAAATAGAGCTTACTCAAAATTTTTTTATCATTTACATTTAAAGAAAATGGATTTACAATCACCTCCATATTTTGGGAAATACTTAATTCTCTTCCTTCCTCGGACAATACGAAATTTCCATCCCCTCCCTGCGTCTGGCAAACCAATTCCTCCACATATTTTGCCAAAAGCTCTGGTGATTCTACAATCCATTCACATCCCTCTGTACAGTCCAAACAAAACTGATATTGTAAATCTGGATGTACCAGTTTCATAAAATCACCAGCCTTTCATCACTGTCCAACACCTCACTCTTCACCTCGCCAATAATCAAGTCCATCTTGGCATACTGCTTTTCTGTTACGGTCAATAACTGCACCAACCCTTCTTGCGGGCTGTTTTTATGCACCTGATCTACAATTCCCCTTACCACTGTTCCATTTAGCGCCAGTTTACAGTAAACAGATTCCTGAAGCATCATAAAACCGCTCTTTAGTAAAAATTTCCGAAACCTTGCATAATTCCTCCGCTGTTCCCCCGTAGTTACTGGGAGGTCAAAAAATACCAAAACCCTCATAAACCTATAACTCAATTTTATAAAATCGAATCAAGGAGCTATCATTCTCATTTAAAGCATCAAACACGCTTTTGCAATAAATTTTAATGGCATTGTTTACATATTGTATTTTTCCATCAATTCTGACTTCCTGATTTAAAATGTCCACAAGCTGCATTTTTTCCTGGTGTCCAAAATTTTCCAATGGCATTCCAACTACAGCACGATCCACCAGAATACGGTATGGTTCCATCAGATCTGAGGCAAGGTTAAATTGGTTAAACATATTGTCATGAAATAATCCCAATTGTGTAAGATAGCCGCTTGCCGTAATCTCCCGGTTAAATGCCGATAAAAGAATGGCATATCCATAATTTAAAGCCGCATTGATCAAATGGTCTGCTGTTCTTGTAAAATCTAAGCCAAATAAAGCGTTAAAATATACTTTTGCCGCATGTCCCTCCCGATTAGTCGCATCCTTCCAGACAATTTCCTTCAAATAGGACGCCAATAGCTCCGATTCCTCCTTCCCCAAATATTCCAACAGTTCCTTTTGTTTTCTTATTTTCTCAGTTACAATCTCCGTCCACACGGCATCCTTGCTGTTTTGCCGCCATTGTATCTGCTTTCGCACTTTATTGCTTGTATCATGGCTGCCATAATAACTGACCAGCTCTGCTGCCGGATTTCTCTTTTCATCACAGAAAATCACCTTGATTTTCTTCTTTGTCAGCTCTGACAACAAACTGGTGGTAATGGAAACCGCTGTGGATTCAATTAGTAACGTGGAAATTTCCCCCAGATGGATCTTGGTGGTCTCCTCACTGCGGACGACCAGATAACCCAACTGGTAATCCAGCTTTGCCCTTCTGGAGATTACCACAATCCGCCAGCTCATAATGTTTTCAGATCAATCTCCTGCTGATAAATGCCTGTGGGAGATTGATTCACAATAGATATGTTTTTAAATTTTGTTATATTATTGTTTAAAACACCACTTTACAACTATTATAAATAGCGCTCCTTTTGCTGAACAAGGTATTTTAAGGCTCTCATAAGGGCAGATGATTTTATTATACTTTCGCTCTTTTTCACGAAAGTGGCAAAAAATACCT
>CATOOV010000039.1 GCA_951801955.1 uncultured Lachnospiraceae bacterium | reverse complement strand
TCAAGATTTAGCGGAAGTTTTAATTGATATCCGCTCTGATTTAGACTATAATTTTTCTGTAAGTTAATGTGTTTGGTCATACATTAATTTTACACCAACTGCCGGATTTTTTCGAGGTCCGGCAGTTTGGTTTTTTTGCATGGAAAAGGAGCTGTGCACTAATTACTTTTAGTGCGACAGCCCCTTTTTTGTGGGGGAAAACTATGGCAGAGGGTTTTGAATTTGATATTGAGGGCTTGGAAGAGCTGGAAAGAGACTTAACAAAAGCAATAAAAAGATGCCCAGAGCAAGCCAAAGGGACACTAAATCAATTGGGGAGGGAATTTAAAAATTCTGCAAAAAAGAAAGCTAATTCAGAACTGAAAGCACATAAGCGTGAAGGAAAGATGAAAAAGAAAGCAATCAGAAGTAAGTGGGGCACAAAAGTAGTGGATGAAGGTGCGGGAATGACGGCGCTGGTTTGGAACAGTGCGAGGCATTTCCACTTGGTTGAAAATGGACATCAGCTTGTGCGCGGTGGCCGCGTGGTTGGCTTTGTTCCTGGAAAACATATCATGGAAAAAACACGGAACGACTATAAAGATATTGTGCCGCAAAGGTTTGAACAAATGGTTGATGATATTTTAGAAGAAGGTGGTTTGGATTAAGCTTGTTGAGATTAAAAAGGCGGTCAATGAATTACTAAAAGGGAGATACCCGCCGCCACAATATAAAATCTATGGGAAAGAAATCCAAGAAGGCTATACGGCGCCATGTTTCTTTACAGAGATCATGGACAAGGGCAGCAGGGCAGAGACAAAGAACTTTGCAAAAGGTGGCTTTACGGTTAAAATAACATATTTCCAAGCAGAGAAAAATGAATTAGACCAGCTTGAAAAGGTAGATGGAATAAAAAAACTTTTTGGGCTGGTTTTTTGTGTGGGGGACCGTAAGCTGACGGTTGGGGAAATTTCGCATGATTATATTGGGGAATACCAGGACATTTTACAAGTCAGTATTGAAATTGATTTTCATGAGAATACACAGATTTTTGATACAGGAACAATGGCAGGAGAAATAGGAGTAACGATTACACAAGAATAGGAGGCATAAATGGGAGCACCAAGTATTGAAATCCGTTTTATTGAAAAGGCGTTATCTGCAATCACAAGGGGAGAAAGGGGAATTGTCATGTTATGGGTAAAAGATGCCTTGCCTGGATCAGCAATGAACCCTATCACAGTGGTTACAGAAAGCGATATTCCAGAAGGGTTGTCAGCAGAAACGGCGGAACAAATAAAACTTGCAATGATCGGTTATACAAATGCACCTAAGAAAGTGCTGGTATATTGCATGGGGGTTGCACAAGAGGAAGAAGGGATGGAAGAGGGGGCAGTTGATGCTGGATATAAAAATGCAATGGGGGCATCAGAAACCATCCGGTTTGATTACCTTGCCGTGCCAACGGCAGAAACGGATGGCAAGTCACAGGATATTGCCACATGGGTGAAAAGTATGCGTGAAAATAAAAAAAGGAGGGTGAAAGCTGTATTGCCGAATGTTGCGGCAGACCATGAAGGCATTATTAATTTTACAACAGAAAAGTGTGTGAAAACAGGCACGGTGACGGCAGAAGATGGGACAAAAACGACAGTGGACACTGTTTACACCGCGGAACAATATTGCGCGCGCATTGCTGGATTGATTGCAGGCACGCCGATGACATTTGCCTGCACTTATGCGCCACTGCCAGAATTGTCGGATTGTACAAGGCTGGCAGACATTGATACGCCAGTGGATAAGGGGGAATTTATTGTTTTTTATGACGGCGAGAAGGTAAAAGTGGTCAGGGGTGTCAACAGCTTTGTGTCTAAAGTGAAAGGGAAAGGGGAGAGCTTCCAGAAGATTAAGATTGTGGATGCCATGGATATGATCAATGACGATATTATTACGGCGGCACAGGATAATTATTTAGGGAAATATGCAAATACATATTCGAATAAATGCTTGCTTTTAACAGAGGTTAGCAATTATTTTGCGCAATTGAAACGGGATGATATTATCAGTAGTTATTCTGTTTCTTTTGATGCAGATGCGGCACGCGCTTATTTAAAAGAGAAAGGGCTGCAGGCGACACTTGAGGATGGGACAGTAAAAGAGGTGGATGATTGCAGTGATGAAGAAATCGTTACTGCAGATACAGGCGCAAGTGTTTTTTTGACTGGCAGTGTAAAAATTTTAGATGCAATTGAGGATATTAAAATGCCAATTTATCTTTAAAACATGAGGAAGGAGGAAAAAGGAAATGGCAGCTAAGGCAAAAGAATTCCGTGCGGAGCAAGTCATAAATGGAACCTGGGGGGAAGTCTGGCTAGACGGGGAATATTTGGCGCAGGTTACAGCGCTCAAGGCGGAGGTTACGATTAAGACCACGGCAATCAGCATGGTGCAAAATTTAAGGGACGGGCAAAAAATGACCGGGATGGAGCAGAAAGGGGAATTAAAACTCCATAAAGTAAACAGCTATATCATGAAAAAAATGAGCAAGGCATTCAAACGAGGGAAGATGATGACCTGCAAGATTGTGTCAAACATAAAAGACCCAGATGGACTGGGGGGTGAGCGTGTGGCGTTGTATGATTGTTTGTTTGACAAAATCATCCTTGCGGATTGGGAAGCAGGGAAAATGGGAACGGAAAGTTATAGCTTTACGTTTGGGGATTGGGAAATCCTGCAGGCAATCAAATAACAGGTACAGCATTCTGTAAAGGAGAAAAAGGATGAATTTAGTTGAAAAATTGTTGGCAGTAGACAAAGGGGAGTTTGAGAAAATTGAGGAAAAACAGTTGGCGAGCCGCCAGTTGTCAAAACTTTTAGGGGCAGATGCGAAAGTGACAATACAGGCAATTCCAGGGGACCTTTTTTCACCATTGTCTGCAAGTGGGTTAGATGAGGAAGGTGATGTGGATTATAGCAGGGCATTTGACACAAACGCCAAAATTGCAGCAGCAGGTATTGTGGATCCAGATTTAAAAAATGATGGGTTGTTAAGACATTTAGGGGTGGCAACGCCGGCAGATGCAGCAAAGAAAATTTTTAAAGGGGAAATCAATAAGATTTCTGTGGAAATTGCAAAATTAAGTGGTTTCAACGATGAAGAAACGACGGATAAAGAAGTAAAAAACTAATCGAGAGCGATAGGGAGGTACAGATGGATTACCTGCACTATCGCTTTAAAAATTGGAAACCTTTTGAATACATGAGCCTGCCAGAAGGGCAAAAGCGAATCGCACGGGTATACATGAGGCAGGAATTAAAAGAAAAAGAGGAGAGGAACAAAGAAATACAAAAAGCAGTCGGGGGCAGTTAATATGGGCAGGGTAATTAGTACGGCGATACAGTTTATCGACGGCTTCACAAGACCTTCAAGGGAAGTCATACAGAGTATGCGCCGTATGGGGAATGAAGCTATAAAAGCTGGGAAACAAATACAAAATGCCGGAAAGACCATTTCAAATGCAGGGGCATCCCTTACAAAATCGGTTACACTCCCAATTGCGGGAGTAGCAACGGCAGCTTTAAAAATGAGCAATGATTTTGAAAATGCTATGGCGAAGGTTGGAACCATTGCAGATACAACAAATACACCAATGGCAGTATTGAAGGGGCAAGTGATTGACCTTTCGAATGCTGTAGGCATAGGGGTTGCAGACATCGCAGAGGCGCAGTATCAAGCAATATCGGCGGGGGTTGATACTGCGGCGAGTGTTGATTTTGTAAGTACAGCAGTAAAAGCCGCAAAAGGCGGTTTTACAGATACTACAACGGCGGTAGACGGATTGACAACTGTATTAAATGCTTATGGTTTTGAGGCGGGCAAGGCAGCAGAGATCAGCGATCAAATGTTGCTTGCACAAAATTTTGGTAAGACTTCTTTTGGAGATATGGCAAGCAGCATGGGAAAAGTAATCCCGATTGCATCAAGTCTAAATGTATCAACAGAAGAATTATTTGGCAGTATCGCGGTACTTACAAAAAACGGCATTGCAACAAGTGAGGCAGTAACAGGATTAAAGGCAGCATATAGCAACATTTTAAAACCTTCAGCAGATGCAAGCAAAACAGCACAACAATTAGGATTAGATTTTTCATCAGCCCACCTGCAAAGTGCAGGATGGGCTAATTTTTTAGATGAAATAAAGGAAAAGACAGGTGGGAACACCGAAACAATGGCGAAGTTATTTGGATCAACCGAGGCACTAAACAGCGTTACGGTACTTGCGGGGAAAGGATCAGCAGATTTTACCAAAGTATTAGGGCAAATGGGCGAATCGGCAGGAATGACGCAAACAGCATATGAAAAAATGTTGACACCAACGGAACGTATGAACATATCGTTCAATAAAATAAAAAATTCCCTAATACAATTTGGCGTAGCATTGACACCGGCATTTGATAAGGTTGCAGGAATAATCGGTAAAGTTGGCGACAAACTGAACAATTTGAGTGAAGGGCAGGTCAATGCCATTGTAAAGTTTGCGGCGATTGCTGCAGCAATTGGTCCTGCAATCATGGCATTTGGAAAAATTGTGACAGCGGTAGGAACCGCAAAAAAAATGTTTGGAACAATCACAAAGGCAATCGCAAATTTCGGCGGTATTATGGGCATCATCACAAGCCCCGCTGGTATTGTGATCGGCGTACTTGCGGCAATTGCTTTGGCAGCAGTTTTGATTATCAAGAATTGGGAAAAAGTCAAAGGGTTTCTGCAGGGGATTGGAAGCTGGTTCCAAAATGTTTTTGAGAAAGCAGGATTTTCGGTTGAAGGTTTTAAAAATAAATTTACATCCATTGTGGAAAGTATTGGCAGCATTGCAGGGAAGATAAGTGATATTTGCAAGTCTGTAGCAGATATATTCAAAAAAGAGTTTGCCAGCAGTATCAGCGAGGGGGCGGCAGAAGCAGGCCAAATGTTGGAAACACTTGTAGGTGGTGTTGCAGTAACGTTTGATGGTATTGTAATGGCAGTGGACAAGGGCTTGCAAGTGTTTGATGCGCTGTTAAAGTTCTTTACAGGTGCCTTTTCCGGTAACTGGAAGAGTGCGGCACAAGGCTTTCGGAATAGTTTAAAAAATATTTTTCCACCAGATATAGCCAATGGGCTGATAAAGGCTTTTGACAATACATTGCCTTTTATAAAAACGGTTGTATCAGGAATTAAGGTTGCATTTGCGGGACTAGTGCAGGATGTAAAAAAAATATTTGGAAGCATCACAAACGTATTTAAGGGTATCGGGACGATGCTGAAAGGAATATTTAGCGGTGATGCACAGATGGCGCTGAAAGGATTCCAGACAGCAGCGGGTGGTGTTGTGGACACCATAGGCGGCATATTTAAAACCAAGATCAATGCAATCAAAAATTTTGTCGTAGGTGCATTTTCTAAATTTTTACCGAAAGGCATCATAGATAAGATTGCCGGAGCCTTTGATCTGGTAGCAAGCAAATGGGACATTGCCATTGGAGCGGCAAAAGGATGCGTCAGTGGCTTTGTGCGGGCAATCAAACCGATCATTGGAAATATTAAAACCGTCTTTCAAGGCGTGGGGCAGTTTGTAAAGGCTGTTTTTACAGGAGATTTCAAAGGAGCATTGAAGGGTTTGAAAACCATTGCCAAGGGGCAACTATCCAGCTTGGTCAATCTAATAAAAGCACCATTTAAGTTGATCGGGGGCATAGTAAAAGGCGCGGTCAATTCCTTTAAAAAGATGAATGTTGTGAAAAAAACCTTTTCTGCATTGGGAAAAGCCGTAAAGAAGGCACTGTCTGCATGTGGTGTTGATATGAAGAAATTCAGTGCCACAGCCAACAATATTAAAACGCGGGTCAGCAGCATTGTAAAAGGAATGAAAAAAATATTCCATACTGTATTTGGAGCCATAGGGAAAGTAGTAAAAAAAGTCGCATCTGTGATAGCGGGGGTATTTGGTAAAAAAGTAGGAGGAACATGTGAAAAAACAAATGCAAAAATCAAGGCACTTAAGATAATGTTTAGCGCCGTCTTCAAAGGGATTGCAGAATCAATAAAAAGATCAGTGGCCATCATTGCAGGCGTGGTAAAAGTGGCGTTTGGAGCAGTCAAAGGCGCAATTGCTGCAGCAGTAAATACCATCACGGAAATTATAAGTGGTTTGATGACAGAGTTTGATGGCATAATTACCTTTGTTTCAGGCGTGTTTACTGGAAATTGGAAACAGGCATGGGAGGGCGTGAAAACGATATTCAAAGGGGTGTTTGACAGTTTGGTGGCGTTGTGCAAAGCCCCAATCAATGCGGTAATTGGTATTATAAATGGGGCAATATCTGGACTGAATAATATCAAGGTCGCAATACCAGATTGGGTGCCAGGGTTAGGTGGAAAATCATTTGGCATCAATATCCCAACGATACCAATGTTATATAAAGGTACAGACAATTGGCGGGGTGGTGCGGCAGTCATCCATGACCGCGGCGGGGAGATCGTGGATTTGCCCCAAGGGACAAGGGTGTATCCCCATGATAAAAGTATTGAAATGGCACGTAAGGAAGGCGCGGCGGGCGCAGGCGCTGCCCCTATAACCATAAATATCCAAAAACTGGCAGACAAATTAGAAGTGCGCAGCGATGGGGATATAGACCGTATTGCAGAGGCATTGGCATACCGGCTAAAGAAAGTAGCGTTTAATAGTGGCATGGTTTAAGGAGGAAAAATGGAAGTCTGGTTAAAGCAGGGAAAAGAAAAGTTTCGCTTTGCAGTGCCGCCGTCAGAATACGAAGTTACAAGTGAAGGCAATAACACGCAGGTAATAGTGGATTCATTGGGGGAAATCAACCTATTAGGGAAAAGGAAACTGAAAAGCATCTCTTTTTCCTCTGTGTTTCCAGCGCAGAAATATTACTTTTGCCAATATACTTCATTTCCGGCACCAAAGGAGAGCGTAAAGAAAATTGAAAGGATGAAAAATAATGGGATCCTTCATTTGACGATGACAGGCACCCCTATCAATATGGACTGCACCATAGAGAGCTTTACATGGGGGGAGAATGACGGGACAAAAGATATTAATTTTACATTGGGGCTGAAAGAATACCGTAAGGTCAAGGTTAAGAAAAAAAAGAAGAAACAGCCTTTGCCAAGCAAGGTGACACCGCCAGATACGGAAAGGACGTCAAAAGAAGTGGAGAGCATAACATATACGGTAGTAAGCGGCGATTATTTATGCAAGATTGCAAAAAATTTAACAGGGGACAGTGCGAATTGGCATGCGATTTATGAACAGAACAGGGATGTGATCGGGGATAACCCAGATTTAATTTATCCAGGGCAGCAGTTGGTGGTTCACATATGAAAATAGAATGGATTCGAAAAAGGCATGGTTATACATACACTGTGGATATTACGGAGGCAGTAAGCAGTATCTGCTGGGGCGGGAGCGTGTCACAGGCGGCACGGACTGCCGAAATAACGGTACTGAATGCGCCAGATGATAGCACAATACAAAGGTTAAACCTTAATATTGGGGCAGGCGACTTGGTTAAACTGTATGAAAATGGCGAGAATATTTTTGTTGGGGAAGTGCAGACAGCAGAAAAGTTGAACCAATATGGCACGGTCACTTATAGCTGTACAGATTTTTTGTCACATCTTCTTAGGAGCACAGCCGTTTATAATTTTCAAAACACGACAGCAGAGGACATTACAAGGAAAGTTTGTGCTGATTTTGCAATCCAGGCAGGTCAAATTGCAGAAAGCAGGGTGCCCATAAAAAAGATGATTGTGGATGGCAGTACGATTTATGACATTATTATGTTGGCATATACCAAGGCTTCCCGGCAGACTGGGGAGCTTTATATTTGCCGTATGGAAGGAATGGAACTTTGCGTTGGGGTAAAAGGTGAGGTACAAGATGTTGTCCTTTCTGATGGCTATAACATCACAAATGCCACATACCAGGAAACGATCGAAAACATGGTGAACGTGGTTAAAATTTTTGATGAAACTGGAACCCAGGTCGGAGAGGTACGAAAAGAGAAATGGGTGGAACAGTATGGAACATACCAGCAGGTTTATAAAAAAGAAAGTGGAATCCATGAAAACAATGCCGCGGCAAACATGTTGGTTGGCATTGAAAAGAAAGTAAGCCTGGATGGGATAGAAGGTAGCTTAAAATGTATTGCGGGGAATGCAGTAGAAGTGCAGGACAAAGCAACCGGGCTAAATGGAATTTTCTGGATTGACAGCGATACCCATACTTGGGAGAACGGCATTCATACCATGAATTTAGAGTTGAATTTTAAAAACATTATGGATAAAAAAGACGATGACAGGGCAGAAGGCACATAGCAGGAAGGGAAGGTCAGATGAATGCATATGAAGAGATTTTAGGCATTATGAGGGTTGAGGGTAAAAAGGATAATACCATGCCAATACAGATTGGCATTATGCAAAGCCCTACAAATTGCCGTATTGGGAACCTGGAACTGTCTGGGAATGATTTATTGATAGCGGAACACTTGAAGACAGGTTATCATTATGCGGTTGACCAGGATATGCCCAGCAAAAAATCCCCTGAAACTTTTATTGGTGGGTTGCAAAAGGGTGATAAGGTGGCAGCTTACCGGGTGAGTGATGAGCTATATATCATATTGGAAAGGCTGGTGTGAACAATGGGGTTGTTTCCAGCTTATATCGAGGATGATTCCACATTATTAAAATTGCAAGAAAAGCGGATGCTTCCAAAGGAATATGGAATTGACTTTGAAACCGGACAACTGACCGGCCGGATTGTGGAAGGAAAAGAGGCGATAAAGGTTTGGATATGGTTTGCTCTGCAAATACCAAGATACCGTTATTATATTTATTCGTGGGATTATGGGAATGAATTTGAAGAGTTAATAGGGCAAGGTTATACAGAAGAATTTATTGAGGCGGAAACGCAAAGGATGGTAGAAGATTGTTTGCTTGTAAATGACTCGATACAAGATATTACAGATTTTTCCGTATGCATGGAAAGTGCCTGCCTGATGGTCAGTTTTACAGCAAATACCATATATGGGGCAATCCGGTTTGAAAATGAAAAAATTGTAGCATAAGGAGGGAAAATGTTATTTTCTGATAAAACACAAAACAATATCATGGTGGACTTGATAGAAAGTGTGGATGGGGATATAAGCACAGAAGAAGGCACGCTGATAGACCATTCTTTCCGGGGTGCGGCAGCAGAGTTTGAGCGGGCATATATTGGCTTGGGGCAGATTGATAAAAATGGTTATGCACAGACTGCTGACAGGGAACATTTAATGATGCGTGCAAAAGAAAGGGGGATTGAGCCGTTCCAAGCATCAAATGCCGTATGGAAGGCAAGATTCAATGTGGAGATTCCATTAAATTCCCGCTTTTCCTCAAAAGAATTGACCTATGCCTGTATCGCGAAAATTGGCGATAAAGTATACAAACTTATGTGTGAACAAGCAGGCATATCTGGGAATACAAAAAAAGGGGAATTGATGCCCCTTGGGTATATAGATGGCTTTGAATTTGGGGAATTGATGGAATTGTTGGAACCTGCGCGCGACGAGGAAGGGACAGAGGCATTCCGTGCACGTTATTTTTCTATTGTTGCAGCAGCACAGGCATTTGATGGGAACCGGGCACAATATAAACAAGCCATGTATGGGATGGCAGGCGTTGGAGCTTGTAAAATATACAGGGTAACACAGGGTGAGAGACGGATAAAAATCTATTTCCTTGACAACGGCTACCAGGTGCCAAAAGCGGCACTTGTTGCAGAAATACAGGAAAAAATGGATCCCGTTGGGAAACAGGGCGAGGGGGAAGGGGAGGCGGCATTCTTCCATATTGTAGATATATGCCCTTGTATCTCAGAGGCGGTAGACATTGAGACAGAAATCACAATAGATACTGGATATACATGGGAGGGGCTTTTGCCAAGCATACAAGGAAAGATTGATGATTATTATCTGGAATTGTCAAAGGGCTGGGAAAATGAGGATTTTATCACAGTGAGGATATTAAAGATAAATGCGGCAATTGCAAGTGTAGAAGGCGTCATAGATGTACAAAATACATCTTTAAATGGAAAAGAAGAAAATTTATTTCTTCCACAAAATGCAATACCAGTTAGGGGGAAGGTCATATGCAGGCATCACTGACAGGCTATTATCCGCCAGTAGTAAAACAGATCAAGGAGATACAGCAAATAACAAAGGCAGAAGGTTTGGAATTTGAAAAATTGGCTTTGTCAGCAGCCAGGGTGCTCCGAAACATGTTCGTTTCCACCGCAACAGAAGAAGGGGTTTCCCGGTTTGAAAAAATTTTTGGGATTTCGCCAGCACAAGGGCAAAGCTTGGACAGGAGGAAAGAATATATCCACTTTATGATGAACCGGCGTAAAATGAGCCTTTCCGAGTTGGAGGGTATGCTTTCAGGATTTTCAAATGGAGTTAGGCTGGTGCCAAATTATAACAATTATGAATTAGAAATCCTTATCGAAACATGGGTGGATAACTTGAAGATGATCTATGAGGTGTCGGATGAAATCTTACCCTTACAGTTATACATCTATTTTGCGATGGAATTGACCATAGAGTTTGCCGTAAACCAGGAAATAGACGGATTAATCTTTACTGTAGAAGGAAAATGGTGGAATACATGGCGCCAGGAAATTGAAGCAGAAATGGAGACATCTGTAAAGGCAACAGAACTGTTTGGCGATACCCAAGCAGAAATAAGCAAAAATTTATGGAGGCTGGATGGAGCTGGGGCGCTGGATGGAGGAAGAAATTTGAATGCAGAAGTAAAGGAGGAGGAACTTTGAGCATGGCAAATGCAGTAACTACAGAAATAGCAAAAAAGAAAATACTTCTTGCAAGGGCAGGGGTTTATCCGTTATCTAAAATAGCAAAAATGGCTTTTGGAACAGGGGGTGTGGATGGGGCAGGGAATGTTTTGGAAATAGGGGAGGGACAGCAAGGGTTAAATGCGGAAATTTTCAGGAAAGATGTAGACGGGTATGAAATTATCAATGATACAAAAGTCCAGTACCGTTGCACTTTGACAGAAGAGGAATTGGCAGGGGAGCAACTGAGCGAACTTGCGTTAGTAGATGCGGATGGGGATTTTGTTGCAATCAAGAATTTTACAGCAAAAGGGAAAGATAGCGATTGGAAAATGACATTTAAAATCAATGATACTATGTAGAGATCACGAAAAGGAGGAAGCTTTGGCGAATTTTGAGATACCAGAAACCCTAGAATATATAGATCAAATACGAAAACTCGAAACTGCAGATCCAGCCCATGCAGACTTGTTCAATATGGTTTTTCAGGCTTTAATAAATAATGATGCATTTATAAAAAAGGTTGCTGAAGAGGCGATTTTTGAGCAGGCAGAAACCAGAGAAAATATTGCCAGCGGGGAGAAAGTTTCTGTTATCTTTGGAAAAATCAAGAAATGGTTTGCTGATCTGGAAAAAGTTGCATTTTCAGGGGACTATAAGGATTTGGAAGGCAAGCCTACGATTCCAGCGGCAGTGGCAGTCAAAGGCGATGCCGAGGACGATTACCGGACAGGGGATGTAAACCTGACTGCGGAACATATTGGTGCTTATGGAAAACTGAACATCGGCACGGATGGGTATAAATATCAAAACAACTGCATAATGGTCAGCGGGGTAAGTTTAAATGAGATTGATGAAAGCGGCTTGTATTTTTGCGATGCACCTGTGGATGCACCTGTAGACAAGAATGGATTTATGATTGCTATTACATATGCAGGAAAAATCCGTGGGATGCAATTGTTTATGCCCCTGGGAGAAAATCAGATTTATAAGCGCCAGAATACAAATGGTACCTGGGGGGATTGGGAAAAAATCAATGCTGGCAACGCGGAAACGGCAATTAACAAGGACGGGGACAGCGTCCCTGGGGTTATCAATTTTATAAATAATGCCCGTATTCGTTTTATTGCACCTGATGTAACAAGCGTACATGCAAAAGGCATTGATTTTGTAAACAAAACAGGTAGCGGGATATGGGGAGGCATTGGAGTATATGGGCAGGGTGGGCAAAATACAGCAATTTACCTTGCCGCCGATACGCCGGGACCGTGGGAGCCAGCCAACGGGCTGTTTATTACAGGTTCCTCTATCAAGTGGAAAAATTCCAGCCTGGTCACGGAAGACTCCAGCATTATTGGGAATATCATGGATGCATTGTCTGCCCTGGCATACGACGATTGGGAGGAATGCACGATGGGGACCGGGGGATGGACTGACTTTAACGGCCATTGCTACATTTCCACCATACCAAAATCCGAGGTCGCTGACGGGCAAACGTTCTTATGCAAATTTTGCGGGATGGTTTGCGGGGCAACCGCCGCAATAAATTCCAGGGGCGAATATTATTTTAAAAACGTAGTTTGGTATACCAGGAAAACGGCAGGCCCCGTGAGGGACCAGATCACGGCAGCGGCAGGAGGGTTTAGTTCTGGCAATGGCCCAGGCTTGCCAGGGGGCGCCTATTCCAGTACCGTTGGCTTGGTGGTACGGATGAGCACGGTAAACAGCGCTTTAAAATCGTATTACCGAAAAATATAAAGAAGGGAAGGGTAAAGGAGCCAGGCAGCCAACTGCCCGGCTTTTTCTATACCCATAAACCAAAGTGGAAAGGAGGTGATCCTATGCAGGAAATGGAACTCTTAGAACGTCTGACCAAGGCAGAGGAGCGTACCAAGAGCAACACCCACCGCCTGGACAAGCTGGAACCGATTGTGAATGAAATCCATACCATGTCCAATACCATGGTGCAGCTTGTGGAGGAGGTCAAACATACCAATGAGACGGTAAGCTCCCTGGATGAGAAGGTGGAGCGGATGGACAGCCGGGTGGACATTATGGAACGTTCCCCGGCAGATGACATGAGGGCATACCGTAGGACGGCAGTGACAGCTATAATCAGTACCATAGCCGGGGCATTGGCAGCTGGGGTGCTGGTGTGGGCGGCGAATTATATTTAATATTTATGCAGGCATTGTTAGGGAAAGCGTGGGGTGTGGAAATGAAAATGTAAACAGTGCGGAAAAGAGCTTCAAAAACTTTCAAGTGTAGATATATGCCTTGATTGCTCAAGGGAGAATGTCAGAAAGATTTTTAAAGAAAATCCCGAAGTAAAAGAGGCTTTTAAAGAAACTATTGAGGATATGAAAAAGCCGGAGAACATAAAGAAAATGGTCGGCAGCACAGTAAAAGCCCTGCAGGGCTTGCAAGCCTTGCAGGGGAAGAGCCAGAAAGAGTAATGTTACGGAAAAATAGGAAAGGATGAACAATCATGAGTAAAAAAACAAAAAGTTGGCTGAAAGCGGCGGGAATCCGTGCAGTGAAAACCACGGCGCAGGCAGCGGTAGCCCTGCTGCCCGCATCTGCGACGATTGCAGCGGTGGATTGGAAGGTTGTGGTCGGTACGGCAGCATTGGCAGGAGTAGCGTCTGTATTGACTTCATTTGCAGGGTTGCCGGAAGTTAGAGAAAACTAATAGGTATGTAAGGAAGGGAGAGGAAAAATTGAAAAAGTATATTGAAACAAAAATACTCGAAGCAAGGGAAGCGACCAGGGGTGATTACAACAAATACCGTGGTTGTAAAATGCCAGCAGATGGGAATCCAGGGGATGGGGGGTTATTGATAAAATTGGATTAGGAATCCCCAAAGGCAATTTGCTGCCGTGGATTGGGATGAAGACGGCAGATGGAAAATTTGTGCCGTGGTTGGCGAGCCAGACAGATATGTTGGCAGAAGATTGGGTTATCGTAGAGGAAAGCGAGGGAAACAAGAGTGAAAATTAATACAGAATATGTTTCAAAAAACAATACATATGCCGGACAAAACAGCCCAAAATATATTGTGATACATGAAACAGATAACTTTTCTAAAGGCGCTGACGCTGGCAGACATGCGCAAGCACAGGCAGCAGGGCATCTAAGTACTTCCGTACACTACTATGCGGGTTCTGATGGCGTATATCAAGCGGCAGACCATGCAGATGGCACCTACTCAGTGGGAAGGGAGTATGGCGGTGATCATGCTGTTAAGGACGCCACAAACCGCAATACGATCAATATCGAGATCTGTGTGAATGAAGATGGAAACTATACCAAAGCTTGTGAAAACGCCATTGAGTTGGTTAAGCACTTAATCCAGGCTACTGGCATCCCAGCAGAAAGGGTTATCCGGCACTTTGACGCAAAAGGCAAGTACTGTCCCAGAAAGATGATGGACAACCCTGAGTTGTGGGAAGACTTTAAGCAGCAGATCGGACAAGTAGCAGGGCAGCAGGAGCATACAAAGCCCGATCAAGTACCAGAGGACAAGAAAAAGGCAGTATGGTACCATGTCGGTTCCGGCTGGAAAAACGGCATCTGTCAGAAGCAGACAGGAGCCTATCACAACAGGGACTTTGCGATCGCAGACTGTCAGCCAGGACAGAGCGTCTATGACGAAAGTGGGAAGGTGATCTACTCTGGAGGGAAAGTCGAGGCAACGGGCATCTGTCCCACCTACACACAGAAACACTTTATCAAAGACGTACAGAGTGCCACGGGCTCCAAGGTGGATGGCGTTGCAGGAGATGAAACGATCGGAAATACTATTACAGTATCAGCAACAAAGAACCGGAAGCATCCTGTGGTAGCCCCCATCCAGAAACGCTTGAATGCGTTGGGATTCAACTGTGGTGCAGTAGATGGCATTGCGGGATCAAAATTTACAGCCGCCGTCAACCGCTACCAGTCTGAAATCCTGCATTATCATAACCTGGATGGGGAGATTACTGCGGGGAAGAAAATGTGGAAATCTTTGTTAGGAATGATATAATAAATAAAAGAAGTATATTTTGAATTGGTTCAGCGGTGGCAAATGCCACCAATTTGCCACCGGATGAAAATTATTTGTAATGAGGTCACAAGTAATAAAATTTTGAACATCCTTATATATAAAGGAATTTTAGGTTTTATAATACTATGAGAAGGTATAAAAAATTAATATTTCCTCAGACGGTGCATGTGGAGACGTGCGTCCTTTTGGGTAGGAAATAGGAACACAAAAAATATCGTGTATGCATACGACGATTATGAGCCGAAAGATAACGATTTTTTGAAAGACGTAAAGGGATGTGCGACCTATACGGAAATCAAAGAATGGATAAAATCAAAGTATGGTCTAAAGGTATCGTCGCTGTATGTGGCGCAGATAAAAGACAAATGCGGTTTGGAGAAGCGTCTCAATTATAATATAGGCGAAGAAAAAAGCCGTGTGCCGAAATGCCCGCCGGAGAAAGAAAAAGCGATTATGGAGGCGTTTAGGCATTTTAATATGATATAATCTGTAAAATTACAATAATATAGAAATGCCCTTGTGGGGAATTGGGATTAATGGTTAGTGGATGTTAATATAGTGAAGATTATGGGCAAATCAGATGTACTCGTCTGGTATGTCCATTTTTTAGAGAAATTCCTTGATATATCTATGTAGGGGTATTATAATTCAAAGATAATATAAAAGATGAGGGGTGGAATTATGATACCAGAAGGAGCTATTATTAGTGGTTTTATATCAAAAATAGTTAATGATTTTATAGATGTTACAAAAGATAAAATTAGAAAAGCTGATAGAGATAGAAAAGCTGAAAATCAGAGTTTTGAAACAAGGATATATCAGGTAATAATAGATGCTTTTAATGAATTTACTTATGGTGAATACAAAGATAAGGATATACTATATGATTTGACAGAAAAATTGGTAAATAATTTAAAAAGAAATAAGAAAGATAAAATTTCTGTAATAAAATCAGCCTTCTTTGCATTTGGTTTACAAGTTAATGTTACTCAGTGTGAAAATTTTATTAAGATATTGTGTCATGAAATAAGTAGAGAAAAAAATTTTGACGTTTATAAAGAGGTTGTTTTAATAAATCAGGGACAAGAAATAGAATATAACCATAACATATTGCAATGTATGGATAAAAAAATAGATTATTTATCTGAAAATATCTTAGAAAAAGATAAAAATTTAAAAGAAAATGATATTTTACAGAAAAATATCATATGCAAGGAAATAAAAAGTAGGACACAAGAGTATGCTGATAAATGGAACGCAAATATGTTCCTTAATGATTTTAATAAAAGAGATGAAAATGCCGGTGTGAATGTAAAATTGAGTGAGGTATATTTGGAGGAACATTTGCCACATTATACATGGCGAGATAATATAGAAGAAGGGCATGATTTGAAGGATTTATTATCAGAATACATAAACGTAAAAGATAAAAACAAAATGCTTTTGATATTAGGACATCCTGGGATAGGTAAAAGTACATTAATTACATGGGTTATCGCTAATTTCCCGAATTATATAAATAATTTTTTAGTTTATCAATTTGCTTCTGACTTGAAAAATATAGAATGGCAAAATATTAGTGAGAATTATAATTTAGTGGATGATATGTTAACAAAATTAAGTTTGTCATATGACGATTTGTATGGAAAAACATTAATTTTTGATGGCTTTGACGAGGTTAGAGTAGAAAATAGAATAGTAATATTAAATAAATTGTATTGGGAGTTGATAAATAACAGAGCGATAAATAACTTTTCATTAATTGTAACATGCAGGGAAAATTATGTTGAAAATCTTATTAAAATTGATAGTGATTATATTATTTTACAAGCATGGAATGACACACAAATCCATAGTTTCTGTAAAGTTTACCAAGAAATAACAAAGGTCAGAATATCACATAATACGATAAGTAATCTTATTAAGAATCAAGAAATTTTGGGTATACCACTTATATTATATATGGTTTTAGGTTTAAATATTTCTATCGAAGATGAATATTCTATTGTAGGTGTTTATGATAAAATTTTTTCACTAGGTGATGGAGGAATTTATGCTAGATGTCTGCAAAACAAAAGATATGAAACTCCACATAGAATTAACGAGATTAGAAATCAAATACATCAAATATCACGGGAAATTGCAATGTGGATGTTTGAAAATAAACCTGAGGAAGCCAGTATTCCACAAGGAGAATATGAGAAAATTTGTAATCGTATTATGAAAGATTATGCGTATGAAAAAACGGATTTTAAGATAGGAAATTATTTTAAATCGGTAAAGCATTGTGAAGGGATAGAAACAGAGGAATTATCTTTTGTGCACCGCTCTATTTACGAATACTTTGTAGCAGAAACTATTTATAGTTCTATAAAAGATGCTATGATAGAACTAACAGAAGAAAGCCAAAAAGAATTTGCTGGAAAAATTGCAAACTATTTAAAGAAAGGTCGAATTACAAGTACGATAAGTGAATATTTTCAGTTTAAAATAATAAAGTTTTACGATATTTTTTGTGGGAGAAAATGGAACATTTTTTACCAATGGTGGGAAAGTGCTATTGAAAAGATGATTAGTAATGGAATGTTTTATTATACTGGCGGAAACATACAGCAGTATAAAAATATTATGGATAAAGAGATTTTATGTTTTCTGAATCTCGTTAAAATATTAAGAAAAGTATTTGTTTTAAAAATAAATAAGGGAGAATACATGTTTGAAAATGTGGATAAAAAGCAATTAGAAAAGTATATAAGATTTAGACTTGTGGAATGTAGGATGGAAGAAAGGCATGGAGCAGAAATTTTTAATTTAGATAAAATATCTTTGGAAGGTATAAATCTATCAGGGGCAGATACTAAAATGGCAAATTTACAAAATGCTAATTTAAAGGGAGCAGATTTGAGCAATACAGATTTAAGTGAAAAAAATTTACAAGGAGTAGATTTAAGAGGGGCAAATTTGGAAAATACAAATTTACAAAATGCTAATTTGAAATGGGCAAACTTGGTAGGAGTAAAATTAGATTATGCCAATCTACAAGATACAATATTTGATGAAAGCCAGATTTTTTATTTGAGAGATAAATTTTGCTTAGATAATAGTAAAGTATATGTTTTTGATGAAAAAAAGATTATTAGTTACAAAAGCTATTGTGAAAGAATAAAAAACTGAAAATGAGGGTGTAATACTATATTGTAATAATTTTATTTCCCTGGATGTTATGATTGCCTGACAGGGGAATATGTGCTATACTCCTTTTATGGGAAACCATAGAGCCAAAGGCGGCTTTACCCCTCTTGTTTTTTCGGAGGGTATAACAGCCCTCCAGACGAAAGAAAGGAGGGCGATACAATGGTTACATATCAGGATTTCTTTTTATTCTGTACGTTCATTGTTGCCCTTATCAGTCTGCTTTATCAGATTTTTAAGGACAAAAGAAAATAGCCGCCACTATTCGCAGTAGTGACGGCTGACCGCTTTTAGCGGAAGTCATACATTATCTTGTGGGTAGAGCCGCTTCTATGGCTTTCCCTTTTTCTATCTATAATATAGCATATCTGGCAGTGGAGCGCAAGTGAAAAATATACGGGTGCATATGTGTTAATTTCTCATTGAAATAAACACAATCTTAAAAAACGGCTTTGGAGCCAGCCGTAAAACAGGCTCTTTTTTGCTGCCCAAAAACCAACCATACCGAAAGGAGTGCAATGAAATATGATGGAAAAATCTGAATTGCCAACTGTAGGGGCAGATACCCCAGAAAAACAGGTCTATATGCGTGACATTGCGGCGCAAATTGTTGAAAACTTTGAGGATGTTCTTGAGGAACAGGACATTACGCTTACCAGTCCTGAAGATGATGAGAAAGACCCTGACAACGCCGCCCGTCTGTATGGAAGCACTTATTATGATTTGCTTGACGCCACAGAATCCATTGTCATCCAGACGCTGGAACAGGCTGGCATAAGCCGTGATAAATATATTGCTGACCAGTTTTCTGGGAATTTTTAAGAAGAACCATAACGAAAGGAGCTGGCATTATGGAACAGACAATCAGAGAGATGATTTTACAGGCAGATGATGAAAGAAACCTGGACTTGATCTGCTGCGTAAAAGAAATCCTGGATGAGTTCTCATCCACCCACAACTGCCCTCTGGACTGGCAGCATATCGGGGCTGCCCTTGCAGATGAATACCCGGCAGATTCATGGGTGTATGAGAATCTGGGATTATGCAATTTTACAGAAACCCCGGAAACGGTCTAAACAACAGGCTTTTATCAACAGAATGGAGAGGTGATGCAATAGTGGTAAAGAGAACATATTACAAGGACAGGTATAACGATAACAAAGTGTGGGAAGTCGTAAAACTGAGCAGAGGCTATTACCTTCGCCAGTATATATGCGGAAAGCAGTTTGGAAGGGGGATGCGGACTACGAAAAAACATATCCAGAGCCTTGGCATTTTTGATTTTGAAAAGGCGGAGAGACGAAAGGCGCAACAATTAAACCAAACCAGAAAAGGCGGTGCAAAATGAATATGAAAATTGAATTAGAAGTTATGGAACAAGTGAAGCTTTATTTCAAAGAGAACCTTCCCAAATATACTATTCTGAAAATCAGAAAGAAATCCTATCATCCTGATGATTCCCACCTCTACATGGTATCAGCGAAAAAGGATGACGGGACTTATGCGGTGTGGACAAGCTGGAACCAGAAGCTGAAGAGCCTGAATCACGGTCAATATGATTTACAGAGTGAGGAAGACTGTGAAAAGGTAATGGATGAGTTTTATTTCAGCGGGGATTCATTGATATAGAAAAAAGACCTCGAAACTGGCTTCTGCCTGCCAATTTCGAGATCCATATTTTATACCATTTGGATAGGGCGGCGTCATAACCGACGCCGCCCCATGTTTTTAGTTTTCTTCTGTATCCGTTGGAGTGACCGTTGTACCATTCACTGCACCTGCCGCTGCGCTTGGAATGCGACGCTTCAGCCCGCTGTACTTCGCTTTAATTTTACGGACATCCGGGTATTCCCTTTGTGGATTTCCCGGAGCGTGAATTGGATTGATGAATTCCACCAGTTCCAAGTCAACCAGCAGAGGTTCTTTGACCATCGGGTCGATGTAGCCATTTGAGCGGCAGCTGTCTGTCCATTCCCATTCCGTGCCTACCGCAGAAGAATTCACATAGGCTCTCACAGTATCGTAAAAATCCGCCCTTCCGCAGACCTTTCCGGACGGATGGCAATTCTTATACCAAGTCTTGAAACCTGCATACAAGAAATCCTGCGCCGGGAGCAAATTCCACTGTACTAATGGCAGGATTTCGTTAAGGTAAGCTACAGCCGAGTTCGTAGCGTCAAGGTAGGCAGCTAATGCCTTCTTTGTTGCCGCTGTTTTGGTAAAAGTATCAAAGTATGGCATGTCTACCATCGCCATCTTTACGATGTATTCTTTGACTTCTTCCATATAAATTAATCTGTCCTTGATATACTTTTTCGGGTTCCCGACAAAAGTCTTATCAAATGGGACAATATGTAATCTGCGCAAGAATGAGTTTGTTTTATCTGCAGTATTAACCATATCATTGACACATTCAATGACCAGTCCATTAAAACGATAGTCAAACTCCTTAACATACTTTTCGTTGACAGAAACAACATCTTTCGTAATGACTGCCTTCAATTTATCCAATCCTTTAGAGAAATCGGAAACAGCATTCTCATCAACGATGATGGCGTTTGCCCCCGGCAGCTTTGACAGCCCAAAAGGTTTTGAAAACTCATTTAACGGGATATTCGCAACGGTCTCCTCACCCAGAATGTTCCGGATAAGCTGGCAGAGAGTGCCCTTGCTGTTACAGCCGCTTGACGAGTAAAGCAAGACCATCTGGTCAAAACTGGTATTCGTAAGCATGGACGCTGCAATGATTTCTTTGATTGTCATAACCATATCGGCGTCCCCAAGCTCGCTTAACCAGGTATCAACATCAAATGTGCTGCCGTCCTCTGGAATCTGAATGAATGGGTTCCTGGCATTTACATTGAGCCTTGTATGGCACTTATTTGTAAACACAAGGTCTTTCGAAAATGGGATGAGCATTTTATTAAGGTCATCCCAGATTCCGTTTTCAAATGCCGCGTAATAAGGGATGCGGCATGTTGTAATGACTGGCAGCCTGCTTTTCACCAAGACAAAAATTTCTGACTTATCTTTTTTGGTTGCAATCGGTTTGTACTTTTCTGCCAAAACCCCAAATGACTCATCCGCGCTGTTGGTGATTTCCCAGACTCCCTTGTTGTCACCGGAATCCTGGTAAATGCCGATTGGCAGCCTCATCCTGTTGTCGGTTGTGAGGCGCTGTTTTTTGTTCTGACCGCTCTTATCGCCGCCTGACACAAGCGCCACATCCCCACGGGCGGAAATCAGCATTGCAATGCATAAATGGGGAAGCTCATCAAAATAGGATAATCTATTATCTTTATTCCTGATTGCATTCTCAGTGCCAATCGCACTGTTGAGATGGTCAAGCAGCGAGATACAGCATGACGTTTCGTTCAACAGATGGTTTTTATGCGAGAGGATGAATGCTTCTGTTTCACGTTCACAGATAACGCTACGAGGCGTTGGCATGTTATAAACAGGCGTTAAGTCCTCTTTCGGTAATCCTGAGGGGTTATAATCTAAAGCCATAATAATCTCTCCTTTTTATTATAATTTGCAATATTTAATTTTCAATGTTTATCATTTCTGAAATACATTTCAGAAATTCGACTTTTCAATATTAGACCTGACTTTAAAACAGTTTGTCTTTGTTCAGGATTTGGTTCTCGCAACCCATTTTCCCCTTGAAAATAAGAAGAAAATGAGCTATGATTGTTTTGTTATATTTTTGTGAAGCCCGCTTCCTTTTTATGAACTGCAATTCATAATTATTTATGGAAGCGCGGCTTTTTTATCGGGTCATCCCTGCTTTTATGTAGCATATTCAGTCCATCCTTTCCTTTGCGTCGAGTCTTACATGGAACCTGTCTGACACGTCCAGATACTCATCCGCAATCAAGCCTAGCCATTCTTCGCACAGTCTAAAATCTTTATCATCTATTGGGGCGTTGTTCATCTTCGATTTCAATAATATTGTCATTACATGATTGAAAAAATCGTAATGGTTTTTCGTTATCAAAAACAGCTCCCCAATGGAATCCGTGCTATTGCGATGCTCCATTTTTTTGCTCCTTTCTGTTTTATTGCTGATAGCAGTATACCATAGATAATTTTGTTCATCTACACGCCACAGAGGAGCCAATTTCCTATGCATTAGTAGATTTTGAGCCTTTTTTACAGGAGTATTGCTATTTCCCTCAAAAAGCTCTAAAATAGCTACTATATAACGGAAAAATTACTAATATATTAGTAATTTTGAGGATAATTATTAATAATGCCATTAAAAAAATTTTAAAAAAGGTGAAAATTATGGAAAAAAATAAAAAGAAAGAGGATAATTCATCAGAAGAAGCAAAAAAAAGGTTCAGACCAAACATACGAACTCTTATTGAACACATAGATACGTTGAGGAAAAGCAACTCCATGGGCTGGACTGAGTTTGAAGATGAGGTTGAGGTATCCCAGAAAATGGTTTTCAGCTGGAGCTTTGAGAAAAAGGATGGAAAACCAAAAGAGGGGAAAGTCTCAATGCCAAAACTTGACAGCGTGCTAAAGATAGCAGCTTATTTTAATGTTTCCCTTGACTGGCTGCTTGGGCTTTCAACAAACAAGGAGGCATCCCCTGTTCCAATAACTTATAAAGAATGGATTATCACCATAGAAAATTATTTGGAACAAGGGGTTGTAAGACCTTTTTTCCGACCGGAACTGATGAAACCCTGGGTCTATGATGAAGATACCCAAAAGAAAATGGACGATATGGAAGATTCCATAAATGACTTGATGTCTGGCAGCTTCGAGTCAGACCTTCCGCCAATAAGGTCGATTCCTTTGGAAGATGATTTCCGTGATTACCAGCCGGGATATACTTATACGTCGCACTCAGACAGCATTTATGATGTTACTGAGGACATGGATGGCACATACCCGGACATATTGGAAATCAAAGATACTTTTTTAAGGTGCATAATTGCCTGCCTATATTATTATAAGGAAAATGGACTGGAAGAATATTATAAGTCTTTCCGGGAACATATTATAAACACATATGGCAAAAAAGAGGTTCTTAATTTAGATGTTTATGAATTGCGGATTCACACCTATCCTGATTCAAAGAGAACTACGCATGAGAAAAAGCTGTTCAAGAAATATAATGAAGTAAGCGAAACAATTTTTGCAGAGTATAAAAGCATCAACGAAATCAATGAAGCAGAATTAGCCAAGATATGGAAGAAACTAAAATACTGGAAAGAAAAATTGGTTGAGGGAAAAATTAAAACTGTCCATTAAATGAAACAAGAATATTTAAAATCCCATAACTGAAGATGGTTCTAAATAACAACTGTAAGGACCAGAAAGGAATCAGGTTTGCAGGGGATAATCGTAATAATGCGGTTATTCCCTTGTCTGGTTGTCTGAGTTATTTTACAGAAAAAGTTTTAATATTTATATCAAGCATAATGCTTCTGTCTGGTTGTCTGGGTTATTTTACGGAAAAAGTTTTAATAATTATATCAGGCATAATGCTTCTGTCTGGTTGTCTGAGTTATTTTACGGAAAAAGTTTTAATAATTATATCAGGCATAATGCTTCTGTCTGGTTGTCTGAGTTATTTTACGGAAAATGCTTTTATCTTTAGGATTCTTATATTTATGTCTGATTGTCTGGGTTATTTCTATATTATTATTTCCTTTATTCTGTTTCCCCATCTATATTAAGATTCTGCTACTAAATTACCGTGCGATAGATATAAAAGCTATAAAGCGATATAAGAAATAAAAATATATTGGAGAAAAAGCCAGACAATCAGACAAAGGTTCTCCATTATACCCCTGCGATAGATATAATATATAGAAGCAAATCTATAATAAAAACTTTTTCCTCCAAAAAAGCCAGACAATCGGACAACAAATACCTCTGACATGAAGCTCAAACCCACTCTGTAAAAAATCTAATCAAAAAGGAACTCTATACCCCATACCCCCATCAACACATAACTCCCCATACCATAAATTTCGCAGCCCATATGCCACCATAATCTGCCTGCAATTACTCAGGCAGATTAAATTTTTTCTGCCTTCCAGCAGAAAAACGGGTGCATAGGTGAAGCACAGAAACCAACTTTATTAAACCAAACCATGTAGGGAGGAAGATTATGATAACTGTCACGAATATCCGTAATGTAAATAATGCAGCCTATGATGAAACCTGGGCGATTGTCCGCTCACTGAAGAATCCGGGGAAGATGAATCATGTCCCTGAACTGTCCCCTTCCTGGGCGTTATTCAAAAAGTACCTGCGGCTGAAGGATGCGGGAAAATGGAATGCAGATACATTCAAAAGTGTTTATGTCCCGACATTTTTAAAAGAGATGGCAGGCACAGAAGCCCAAAAGAAGCTCTCTGAACTTATCGAATTGGACAAGCAGGGGAAGAAAATCTGTCTGGCTTGCTTTTGCCATGATGAAGCATTGTGCCACCGGAGCATCATTGCGGGCATCCTGCAAAGCATGGGAATCCAGGTGCAAGGCGTAAAAGGGGACTATTCAGAATACGGCAGATACAAAGAAATCTAATGCTTAAAATGAAGGAGAAACCAACGCTATGAAAGACAGGACGCTCGTATATATGACATTCAGAGACAGCACCGTTAGTCTGCGGACGGTCAGCCGTTCCCGTAAATCCCCACACAGGTTCTATATTCCCTGCCAAGAGCTGGAGGGACTGGAAGCAGGATCAACAGCCCTTGTCCAAGACATCCATTCTTTTGCCATGCTGCGCCGGGATGCCTATGCTGGAACCGTAGAGATTGCCTTCACCTGGCTTGAGGGCAATGGGAACGGCGTTTCTGGCTACCAGGAAGCCATTACCCTTCCCTATGGCAGAATGATGGAATGCCTGCGCCAAAGCAAACCTTTTGTATGGAAGACGCTTTCCATAGACAACTCCACGAAGCAGTCGCAGATTGTGTTCAAAAGCAGGAAAAATTTACATGCCGCTTTAGCAAACGGTGCCATCCGGCGTAAACTCATCCGCTTCCTGCGTGACCAGTTCAGATGGGCATACGCTGAAAAGATAGAAATTTACGATGACTTTGTGCCATACAGCTTCTTCTTCCGGGAAACCAGAAACGGGGAAACCGGGCTTTCCGGTGGGATAATCCTGCATGGACAGGAAGACATGAAAAACGCATATTACTCAATGCACACGTAAAAAGCCATAGTATAACAAGAAAACTTATTGCTTATTTTGTAATTTCCAAAATTGTCATATACAAACCATCTGTAGTTGCAGGTGGTTTTTCTTTTCCATATAAATACAGGAATAATTTGGAATAGGTATTGGAAGCTGTGAGGAAATTACAAAAAAACGTACATTGAAATAAAGCTATATAGGCACAATTTGTTCAATATATGAAGGAATTGAGATTATGATAGAATTCTAGCAGATAGGAAAAGTCCGCAAAACCAGTGTTTATGCTGGTTTTGCGGGTCTTGTTGGTGTTGTTTCTAATTTGCTTCTAAAAAAATTATATGTAATCAAGTAGGATGGATTTACCACGCCTCCCATTTTCTTCTTTTATTTTCTTTAATAGATTATTTAAAATGTCAGAGTAATCTAAATCACTATCCAAAAATTCTACTTCTCTTGTGAACGAGTAATATTCATGATTTAGTAATTGAAGTATTTCTGTTAGTAATGTTGTTTTGGAATTGGTGACAAGTTTATTTATTATAGAGATATCTTTGGAAGCACAATACCTCATCCACATATCAGGATAATATCTTACATACATACTAAAAACATAAAGACAAATATAAAGTATGTTTAATTTGGATAGTTTTACATAGTCATTTGCAATTCTGATGCCTGTAGTGCAATATTTATTTCCAAATATGTCATAATATAAAACATTATTTTCTTTTCCAAAACTATTTGCGGTTAATGATAATTCGCCTCGTAAACCATAGTAAGAATTGAATGTATCTAAGTGGTAGCCATTTGTTTTTAGCAAGGTTAAGTCTTTACAAGTAATAAATTCTTCTTTAGTGGTTTGAAAGAAAACATTGTAAAAGCTATCCGATTCCTTTTTTCCCTGTAAAAGAAAAACATTTGGTTCTTCTTCATAAATCAAATAGTATATTTCTCGTAATTCTGGCAATAAAGAAAATAATTCTTTTAATGTAATAGTGTCGTTAGGGAAAAGTGGATCGCCAATAACGTCATTTAAATTAACAAATGTTCCTTTTTTATTCACATGCACTATTATATCACCAATACTGGAGGCGGTTCTTGCATCTGTAAGAGTTAGTCCGTGACTGCCAGATATTGATAAATTTGGGTAATGTAAAAGGTAGATGGCTTTTGCAAAATTATTTAAAGAATAAAAAAGTGTTAATGGAATAGTGTTTATACTCGTATTACTAACCGAATATAATTCTAGCCCTTGACTAATATAAAAACGGATATTTTCTGAAACAGAAATTTGTTTATCTTCTGATAAGTTTGAATATGCATTTAATATTTTATTTTTTATGAAATCTATATCTTGATAGATTGAGATAAGATTTAAACATTCTTTCTCAATATTGTCAGTAATAATAATAGCCATAGAAAACCTCCTCAATTTTTAATTTTTACAATAATACCGTTTGTATCTTTCTTTACAACATACCATCATCTACCAAATGCTGCTTAATCTCACCAGCCTTAGCCCTCATATCGGCAAACTTCTTCCGTATCAAATTCATCCCTTGCATCCACGGTCTTCTGCACTAAACCTTTTGTCCTTGCCTATGTAACAAGTTTTTTGCTAGCAGCCGGATGATTGAATTTCAAGGCAATGGAATCCGGGTTATATTCGCCTTTCTTATTTTTCCTCAGCACATCAAATTTTAAGCTGCTTATTATTTCATCATTATATCACCCATTTATACAGAAATAAAGACTATCACATAAACACCATCTGTAATTTTGCGGATGGTGTAATTTTTCTGCCGCTGGGCAGAAAAGCGGGTGCATCTGTAAAAGTTTTTAACTGCCCGGCAACCCTGGGCAGGACGAGGAGGGCTATATATGAATACAAAATTGCAGAACTATATTCAGCTTGCGGGCAATGCAGCATCGCAGGTGACGAAAAATGCCGAGAACTGGGCAGACTTTTTAAACACCGCATCCCGGCTTTACCGCTATTCTTTCCCAGACCAGCTCATGATTCACGCCCAGCGCCCAAAGGCTTCGGCATGTGCTGAGTTTGACTTATGGAGCAGGCGCATGAACCGCCATATCCGCCGTGGCTCTAAGGGGATTGGGCTTGTCGGCATCAACCAGAATGGTTACCCAAAGATTCGCTACGTGTTCGATATTGCTGACACCCAACTGAGAAAAAACTCCGCCAATCTTTTCCAGTGGCAGTATAAAAAGGACTATGAAGCCGTTGTCATAAAGGCTCTGGAAGAACGGTTTGGCATATCCGGGGAGAAAGGGTTTGTCTACCAGCTTGAGATGATTGCCGTAGGGCTGGTAAACGAATATTGGAAGAACTACCATAAAGACATCATGTATGAATGCGAAGGGAGCTTCCTGGAGGAACTGGACGAGCAGACGGTCAGCGTAAAGTTCCGCCTTGCCGCTGTCGCAAGCATCTCATACCTTCTCCTTGCCAGATGCGGCTTTAACCCGTGGCACTTCCTGAAAGATAAGGATTTCAAAGACATCCCAGACTTCAACACCCAGAGAATCATCCGGGTTCTCGGAGCAGCCGTCAGCGAGTCCAGCGAGAAAGTACTCAGGGCGATTGCAGTAACTATTTACAACCATGAGCATCGGAAACAGGCGGCTCAGACAAAGGAAAATGTCAACGGTACGCAGCTGCAAAAGCCGTCTATTGGGGAAATCTATGGCAAATATAAGCCAGTGATTAAAGAATCTATTTTGGGAGATAACGCATATAGAAATGCCTGCCGCAATTCTGACAGACAGGACGCCGCCCTGGAATGCAAAGAGGCTGTCAAGCGCGCTGTCCTTGCCATTGAGAATGCAGATTTCATGAAGCTCTATTATGATATGGAGAAGTTCCGTATTCGGTTGCTGGATGAATTGTTCAACGAAACGTATCCGGCATTATCATCTGTAAAAGAGCCGGATGAACCCAAAGCAAATGCGGCTCAGGAAGATGATATAAAGAAGCCTAAATCTACTGCTTCTGGAACGACGGATGCAGAGAATGAGGGACAGACTAGCCCAGATATGGCAGGATCAACAGTCCAAAAAGATGATACAGATAAGCCGGAACCTACTGCTTCTGGAACAACAGATGCAGAAAATATGAAGCAGCCGATTAAAGAACCAACGGCTTCCACAGAACCAGAAGTTATCCAGGATGAAGTCGATTTACAGGAAATGCCTGCCCCCTGCAACTTTATCATCACAGATGACCGTCTGGGCGAGGGCGGACCAAAGGCAAAGTTTGGCATGAACATGGAAGCAATCACCGTGTTAAAGAAAGTGGAATCCGAGAACCGCCCTGCCACCTCTGATGAACAACAAATTCTTTCCAGATATGTCGGCTGGGGCGGCGTCCCTGATGCGTTCGAGCCGGAAAAGGCTGGCTGGGAAAAGGAATATCAGGAGCTTAAAGCGGCATTGACGCTGGAAGAATACGATTCCGCGAAATCCTCTGTCTTGAATGCCCATTATACCAGCCCCACGGTCATCAAAGCCATTTACAGAGCCGTAAACGGTATGGGCTTTACATCCGGCAAAATCCTGGAGCCTGCCTGCGGCATTGGGAACTTCTTTGGTTTACTGCCAGAAACGATGTCCGAATCCAAGCTTTACGGAGTGGAGCTGGATGGCGTCAGCGGGCGCATTGCGAAGCTGCTTTACCCCAATGCCAGGATTCATATCACCGGATATGAGAATGCGGGCTTCCCGCAGGACTTCTTTGACCTTGCCATCGGAAATGTCCCGTTCGGGCAGTATCAGGTGAATGACCCAGAATACAATAAGCTGGGCTTCTCCATCCATAATTACTTCATTGCGAAATCACTGGATATGGTGCATCCCGGCGGAATCCTGGCATTCGTCACCACCCGCTACACAATGGATTCCAAAAGCACGGACGCAAGGAAATACCTGGCTGAAAGGGCTGACCTTCTGGGGGCAATCCGGCTGCCAAACAGCGCCTTTAAAGCGAACGCCAATACTGATGTGGTGTCTGACATTCTGTTCCTACAAAGGCGTGAATCCGCAGCGGATCAAGCCCCCGAATGGGTGCAGACAGGAACAAATGCAGACGGCTTTACGGTCAATCACTATTTCCTCAACCACCCAGAAATGGTTCTGGGAACGCCTTCTTCCGAAAGCACTCAATATGGCAGGCAGGATTATACGGTTATGCCAATCCCCAGAGCTGATCTTGCAGAGCAGCTTCAGAAGGCGGCGTCCCTTATCCACGGAGCTTACCGGGAAGCCATATCAGAGCCGGACGAAGCTGCCCCGACAGACACACTCCCAGCTGATGACAGCATAAAGAACTACTCTTTCACCCTGATAGATGGCGAAGTGTACTACCGGGAAAACGTGGAAATGAAAAAGCAGGAATTAAACGCAACAGCCACGTGCCGGGTTAAAGGCATGATAGAACTCCGGGACTGCGTGCATGGTCTGATTCGCCTTCAAATGGATGAGTATATGCCGGACAGTGCAATTAAGGCGAAACAAATGGAACTGAACCAGTTATATGATGCTTACACCCGTAAATATGGTTTAATCAACAGCCGGGCGAACCGTCTTGCCTTTGATAAGGACTCCAGCTACTACCTGCTCTGCTCGCTTGAGATTCTGGATGAGGACGGAAAGCTGGAGCGTAAAGCGGATATGTTCTCAAAGAGGACTATCAAGCAGCATAAAGCCGTCACCAGCGTGGACACCGCTTCAGAGGCGCTTGTCGTCTCCATCGGGGAGAAAGCCTGCGTCAATCTGCCGCTCATGTCACGGCTGGCTGGGAAAACCGAAGCTGAACTAATCCAGGAGCTGTCCGGCGTTATCTACAAAGACCCGGTAAACGGCG
>CATOOV010000038.1 GCA_951801955.1 uncultured Lachnospiraceae bacterium | reverse complement strand
ACCCGGGACAGTCCAGAAATTTTTTTCACATTGGTTGCATTGCAGTACGGGCACCTCACCCCATAGGGATTTCCTTTGTCGGTGCCGTCTAAGATGGCTCTTCCTTGTGCCAGATTTTCCTGAAACCTGCGGAAATTCTGCTCCTTTATTTCATCTTTGCGATTGTACAAATCGATATCAAAAAGATCTGATTTGCTGATTACTTCCTCATAGAAACGCCGTTCTCCTTCTTCCCAGACAGCCTTTCTTCGCTCTCTTTCCGCTTGATCAAATTCTCCTGTAAAAAAGTTTTTTTCAGTCAGCTCATATTCATGGGGGGTTTCCAGCATTTTATGCCCGCAGACTTGACACCTATCATCTTTTTCTTCGTATTCAAAAAATACTACATCTCCACACTTTGGGCAATAAAACGAATATTCTTTCAAATATGGCATTCTTATACCTCCTTATTTTTTCCAAATTATACCATATACCACAATAAAAAGCCACCACAGCTAAAACGTTAGTCCGGTATTCACCACCAAAGAGAACCAGATTGCCATGTTTGGAAACACCACAGGAAAAATTTTGGGATCCATCAATGCCTACAGCCATGCTGTTGTGCAAAGCAGCGTTCCCCCCGGCGCTTTGGCGCCGCTGCCCTCTGTTTTGTCTTACGATGAGGCAAAGAGACAATTGGAACAGTTCAATATCCAGGTTATTCAAGGAACTACTTCCTTTAATGACTACTTCTCTAGGCTTCATAATAATAACACCATTTTAAAAGAATACGTGGCCACCACCGACCAGCAGTCCCAGTCCGTCCAGGGCTTGGTGCGTGCTTCCCAGCAGGCACGGGAGGAACAGATTGCAAAAAACAATGCCATTATACAGGGGACTGCCGCCGCCAAAGCCAGCCAGGCTGTGCTCAAAGGGCTTGCCTTTGCCGGGAATATTTTTGCGCCCATGGCAATCGGGGCTGCAATCACCTTTGTCGCAGACAAGGTGGACGATTACATCCATCGTTCTGACATCTTGATTGCCAAGGGGAAAGAAGCAAAACAGGCAATTTCTGATATTTCAGAGGATCTAAAAGCCCATAAGGAGCTTTTATCTGAATGCAATGAATCTTATGCCAAATTTGCGTCCGGCATAGATTTGATTACAAATAAAAACGTATCACTTTCGACGGATGAATATGAACAATATTTAGATCTTTCCAACAAAATAGCAGAAAAATTCCCAGAACTGGTCAATGGTTATGATTCCGAAGGAAACGCCATGTTGAAGTATGGAGAAAATGTAGAGGAACTGACAGTCGCCCTGGAAGAACTTTATCGGCAGAAACAACTGATGGCAAAGCTGGAAATCTCTGACAAACTGCCCGATGTCTTTACCGGATATAAAGAAGAGATCAAGAAATTAGACAAAAAAGGGGCAAAGCTGGAATATACGGTCGAGAATTACCAGACAGGAGCTTCCATCCTTTCAGATTCCGGCATTGAGTTTTCCAATGACAAATTTTCCGTATCATCAGAAATCCCTTCAGCCAACGATCTATTGGGCGAAGTATACAATGTGTTGGGCGACCTTGGCATTGATACTGGAAAAATTTCCTGGAAAACACAGGAAAATGAAAATGGTATCCTAACCTATTATATGGAAGGTTTTACATTGACAGACAAACAACTGGTAGACATCAAAAAAAATCTGTCTGCGGAAGCAGAACGCCTATTTTCTGCCTACTCTGGGGAACTTGACAAAGCAGAAAAACAACTGCAGGCGGTTGCCGCCCAGAAAAAAGCCGCCTGGCAGTCTGTGGTGCCCTCCATACTTGCCTCTTTATCTACTTATGAAGATTATACTGGGCTCACTGAGGAAATACAGGCGAAAATCAACCAGATAATTACCAGCCTGGATCTCTCAAAAATTAATTTAGATGCGTATGGCGGAGATATTGAAAACTTTCTCTACATGACCTTCCTGCAGCCCTTCGCAGACCCAGATACCAAGGATGCTGTCACAGATCTGTTTTCCCAATTACTGGCCATTGACATTTCCAAAGTGTCAGAAGAAAACAAAGCAAAGCTGGATGTACTACTCCCTGAGCTCGCCAGATACCTCAATTTAGAGGAACACCAGTTAAGAATCTCCCTTGCCTTGGATGATTATGATAATTTGTATGAAAATAAAAACCTCCTGGACACAGCAGCCACCGAAAAGGCGACACAAGATACTGGGGGCTATAAAGTATTTGATACCAAAGGTTACAGCCTGTTCCACGGATTTTTAGACAGTATAAACACGCAAGATGAAATTGCACTGTTACACAAATGTATAGAGGAAACAGACAACCTTACCTCGGCTGTAACAAAATATACACAGGCAAAAATAAAAGCTGCACAGGTCGACCTTGCCCCTTCTACCATTGCGGGCAACCTGAAAGACATAGAAAATCGCATCAAAAAAGTCACCGACGCTTACCGGGAATTCTCTGAAAGCGGTAAAGATGGAATCTCTGGCGAATCACTTTCCGGCATCATTGATGCATTTTCTGATATAGAAGGAATAGACCTTGATGGTTTTATTACCACCCTGTATTCCTCCTCTTCCACTGCAGAAGATGTGGAACATGCCTTTCAGTCGTTGGTGTCCCAATATCTGAATGCCACCGGTATTTTAGATTCCTTAACACAAGAAAACAAAGATCTGATCATAACCCAATTGGAACAAATGGGCTTTACAAATGCCGCTGAAATCATCAACCAAAGGCTGGCACAATCCGTGAACGGTTTATCTGTCAGTGAAGAGATTCTAAAATATAAGAACCTTGCCCTCTCTGCCGCTTCCGCAGACATGACAGCGCAAAGTTATCATGCAAGTGAAGCTTTTCTCTATCAAGCGTCAATGTCTGACTATGCAAGGGCACGGCTTGCAGATCTCGTAGCGCAAGAACAGATTTTTTCCAACACAACCATAGATTTTGAAAGCAAAGTCCAGGGGCTTGAGAATCTCGCTACCGCATACTTCGGCGCCGCGGCAGGAATTTCCTTCCATAATGTCGTATTTGGCGGTTTAAACAGTTCCTATCGGCTTTCTCCAGAAGAAGCCTGGGCTTATGTCCTTAAAACGTATGGGAAAATAGAAATTCCTGAAATTAAATTTCCAAAACCAGGATCGAACAAAAACAATTCCGGCGGAAACACCAACCCATCCTCGAACTCTGGCGCCGCCCCTGACCCTGCCCCCGCCCCTGACCCTGCCCCCGCCCCTGACCCTGGCAACAAAGAAGAAGACGACACCCCAAAGGAAACTCCCCAGATTTATGACTGGGTGGAGAACAAACTCTCTGCCATATCCAAAGCCACAGAGCGAGTAGGCGCCGCATTTGAAAAGACATTTTCCATCGGCTCCTCAAAGGAGAAATTCAGGGAATACCTCAACCAGATTGAAACGGATCTCAAAGCCAATCAGGAAGCCTCTTCTTTCTATGAGGCGAAACTTAAATCCATTGGTCTTTCTGATGAGATGGTCAATAAAATCAAGAACGGAAATTTAGAAATTCAGGAGATCTCAGACGAAACTTTGAAAAAGCAGATTTCCGACTATGAGACCTATTACAACAAACAACAGCAATGTGAGGAAACTGCGCGTGCCCTTGCAGAAAAGAAAGAACAGGCGCAAAAAGCATATGCCGACAAAATGACTTCTTACTACGACAAGCAGCTCAGGAAAACAGAGCGCCTGATCTCCCTGCGGAAAATCCTGGTCAGCATCAAAGAAACCTTCGGCGGTTCTGCTTCTGCAAAAGACTTAAAATTCCAGCAGAACAAATCTGCTGCTGAACTTTCCAAGCTACAGGGGCAAATTCCAAAGCTGTACGAGCTGCAAAAAACAGTAAAAAAAGGTTCTGACGCCTGGGAGAAATACCAGGATAAGATCGACAGCAATCGGGATAAAATCCGGGATTTGACCCAATCCATCGCAGAACTTGCCGTAAGCCTTGCAAACCTGCCTCTGGACAAACTGGAGCGATATCTGGAAAAAAATGAAAAGAAACATGAACTGTATGAGGCAAAAATTGCCAACTACACAAGCAGCGGCAAGAAAAATTCCCTGGTTGACAAACAAATCGGGCTTGTAAAACGAAATAAGAAAAAGACGTCACAGGCTGCCGCACAGACAGAAAAAAATCTTAAGATCTCCAGGAGTGCTTTTAAAACAGCCAACACAGCAGATAAAAAGGGCTTATCAAAATCAGACAGGAAAAAAGTCGACAAGTATTCCGAAAAGCTGCAAGCCTATCTGAAAAAGAAAAAGCCCATCCCTGCAAGCCTGATTACCAAACTTGCAGGGGCAGGAATGGAACATTTAGCAAAAGCGGTCGCCAATTACAACGCGGCAATAACGGCAAATCAGACAGCACAGGCAACAGCAGAACTGACTGCAGAAACCTCCAAAAAAGAGATTGCAGAACTGACCCTTCAGAAATTCCAAAATATTCAGAGCGGCTATGAACAAAAACAAAATTCCCTCAGCCACCGTGCGGACAACGTCTCTTCTGCCTTGGCACTCTCGGAGGCAAAGGGACGCCTTGGGGATCGAAGCTATTACAAACATTTGATTTCTTTGGAAAACAAACGTGCAAAAAGCCTGAAGGACGAACGCAAGAAACTTCAAAAACAGTTAAACGGCGCCCTTGCCTCTGGACAAATCAAAAAAAATTCCAGCGAATGGCAGGAAATGATTGACGCCATCCAAGCTTTGGACGATGCACTGGCACAATCTAAGATCAATCTGCAGGACTACAAAAACCAGATCAAACAAATCAAATTTGACAACTTTGAATACATGCAGCAGCAAATTTCCAGGCTTACCTCTGAAGCAGACTTCTATCTTGGCCTGATGTCCGACATGCCCCTTACCAATGATACCGGGCTGAATAAACATGGCATTGCCTCCATGGGACTCCATTACCAGAATTTTCAAACTTACGAAAAGCAGGCGAAAAAATATGCAAAACAAATAGAAAACATCGACAAACTGTTAAAAAAGGATCCAACGAACACGACCCTTATACAACAAATGCAAAACTATGAGGATTTGCAGCGGGAATGCATTCAAAATGCGGCACAGGAAAAACAGGCGATCGCAGATTTAGTGAAGGAAGGTTATCAGGCACTGATTCGTTCCCTGAATAACTCTATACAAAAATACAAGGAATATGTCCAGACTGCAAAAGCTGCACATGACTACCAGAAAAATATTTCCAAACAGGCCGAGAATATCAGCACTCTGAAAAAGCAGATCAGCGCCTATGCTTCCATGACGGAAAATGAAGAGGTTTCTGCAAAGCTTCAACGGCTGCGGGAAGAATTGGAAAACGCCCAGGACAATCTGGAGGAAACCATGTACGACAAATATATTTCCGATACCCAGAATGCCATGGATGATATGCTGGGCAATCTAGAAGATTTTTTCAATGATCTTGCCGAAGACAGGAACAAACTGATTCGGACAGGAATCAACATCATCAAAGGCAGCACCAAGTCCATTTCCAAAACTTTAGGGCAACTTTCCAAGGATTACAACGCCCCACTCTCAGACGAAATAAAAAATATCTGGGGGAAATATAAAAATGCAGAGAAAGGGATCAATGCCATTATCGCCGCCATCCAGGCACTTCAGAAAAAAACAGATAAGAAAAACGACCAGGATGCATACCAAACTGCCGCCAGCGCTTACTTTGACTATCATTCCTATGATAAAAGCCTCAAGAAAGCAAAAAAGAAGCGGGACAAGTTAAAAGACAAACGCAAGAAAGCAAAAAAGAAAGTGTCCTCGGCAAAAAAGAAACTGGATGAAGCAAAAAAGAAATACGGCAAAAACTCCAAACAGTATCAAACGGCATACAAAGCATGGAAAACGGCAAAACAGCAGTACAATACCATCGACAAACAGTACAAGAAAAGCAAACAGGAAGTCTCTGGCATCCAGGCAAAACAAAAGGACGCAAAGAAATCAAACGCCACCATTATTCGCGACTTCCTGTACGCCATTGCAGACAAAGAGCCCTCCAAACCCAAAAAAGAGATGGATGCCTTAGATCAAGCAATCCTGAAACTCACTGGCGGATATATAGATGAGCGGAACCGGGAACAGCTATTTAAGCTGCTGAAAGTCAAAAACGCAGGCCATGCCGTGAAATTCCTTAAGGAATTGGGAATCATAAAAAAACAAGATTCCAAAAAGCCTGATAAGAAAAAGAAACCTGAACCCAGTAAGACAAACACAACAAAGCCTTCAAACAAAATCCATGACGACCGTCTTGACAAAGAACTTTATACACTTGAAGCAGGTAAGGCAGAAACGGCAAAACCTTCAAGCAAAATCCATGACGACCGTCTTGACAAAGAACTTTATACCTTGGTCCATCCTGAGAGAGCCAATATTGGCAATCGTATTTTTTCTGATACTCTATACGATACCATTCCCTTTGATCAAATTAATAAAAAAATCAATCCAGAAATTGAACGCATGCAGCATATCCTTGCCGCAAAACCTGTCGCTGAAAACTTTTCTGTCACTATCGGGGATCTGTACCTGCCGAATGTGACAGAACCCAAAGAATTTGCCAACGACCTGGTGGATGCCCTGAAAAATGATGCCGCTGTAAAGAAAACTTTCGGCACCTTTATCAATGCCAGCTTAACCCATGGCAACTCCCTCAGCATCCGAAAATTTTAATTTGAAAGGAGCCACCCGCTATGAATTTATTTCAACCAGGAACCCAGTTTAGGGTTCCTACTTTGGTATTGGAATCCAAGGACAAAACCCCCCTGGGCGTTCTCGACGGCGCAGCAGACATCACCTACAAGAAAAACTTAAACAGCGCCAATGAACTTTCTTTCACCCTGTACAAATGTCTGGACGGAAAGCAAAACCCACTTTGGAATGCCCTGAACGATCTGAAAAATATCTATATTCCAGAATTTAAGGAACGTTTTGCCATCAAAGTCTCCTGCCAAGAGGAAGTACAGGAGACAAAAGCCGTCACAGGAACTTCCCTGTGTGAAGCAGAGCTTGGACAAATTCTTCTCAGAGGACTGGAAATCAATACAGAACAAGACTTGAAAAACAATACCAGCAAACGATACCAAACTACGGTTTTTTATCGGGATATCCTGTATTCTGACAGTGACGAGGCTGCAGAAGACAAAAAGAAACACTCCCTGCTGCACAGGGTTTTGGGCAATCATGCCTCCCACTATAAAATCGGAACCATTGACCAATCCCTCAAAGACCTTGCCTTTACGTTTTCCGCAGACGGCACAAACATCTATGATTTTCTCACAGGGGAAGTCGCAAAGCAGATGCAGTGCCTTTTTGAATTTGACTCCATAACAAGGACCATCAACGCTTACGCCCTCTCTGACGACCCTGGCACGGAAAGTTATGGAAACGACACAGCAATCCTGATTGACCGGGAAAATCTTGCCTCCTCCCTGACCTGTGAAGGGGATGTGGATTCCCTGAAAAACTGTTTCTATGTGGAAGGGGGCGATGAAACCATCAATGCGGCATTTGCCCAGATCAACCCTTCTGGCGAACAGTACCTCTACTATTTTTCCCCTGAAATGCTTGCAGAAATGCCTCCATCTTTGCGGGATGCAATTGGCGCGTACAATGCAAAGGCGGCAGAACCCCTTGCAATTATGCCAAATTATACCACCCACCAATACATAATCGATCCAGTAAGCAACATTCCTTATCTAGAGGCATCCCCCTTTATTCCCACCCTTCCAGATACCCGTTACCTGATAAATTTTCAAAAAGTTGTAGAGCAAATTACCGCACTTACGGACGATTCTGGAAAGAAACCCTACCAGAATCAAAATTATACGATTCCAGACATGTTCAACAGCCATGCTGAACTGGTGGCTGCCTACTACGATGCCCTGGATTTCCAGTCTTTTTTGGAATACAGCATGATGCCGGACTATAAGATGGAAGTTTATGACAAGTACGAGGCCCTCTCCCGGCTGAATCAAGAAAATTTTGGAACCATCGGCATTGCGGAATTAAATCCTTCGCTCACCTCCAGTATCGAACATGCCATTTGCAATAAGGCAAAAACCCTGGTCAATACCGCATTATACGAGGTTTCCATAGAAAAATCCAAGATTACCAAAAAAACTGGCAAAGGCGCAGTTACCGTTAAATGGACAGGCACCTTTTCCATTACTGACAGGCAGGACACAGATTCCAAAACCAATACCATCACCAACAGTACTTATCAGGCAATTGCAAAGATCGAAGGAATTTCTAACGATTCCTTTTCCATCCCTGCCAATGTAACGCTCACAATCAACGATGATGTGGATTCTTACGCCAAAAATTCCATCGAATTTATGTTGTCAAAGAAAGACCTCCCTATGGCTTGCGACCTCTATTCCCCGGATGTCTCCTTAACAGAATTTAACAAAGCGCTTCCCTTCTATGGGGAACACAGCCTGCAGACTATTCAGGATACGCTCACCGACTGTCTTGGAATCATCGAGACACAGTTGGAAGACATGAAAAATTCTTACAACAAGACCACTACATCTTCCATAAAAAAAGATCCCATGTATCAAAAAATAAAAAAATACAAAGATCTCTATCAAGAGAAACTGGACGCTGTATCAAATCATCTCATTACCCGGACAACACAGATGGATTCCGTAGGGCGCTTTTTAATGCTGATGGAAGCTTATTTAAAAGAGACAAGGGAAGCTTTCCATTTTGAAAATTATCTGAAAACCTATGCCGCTTCCCATAATCCCAAACAAAACTTATGGGAAATTTTTCAATCTTACCGCCGGGAAGGAGAATATCAAAACAGCAATATCATCTCTACCAACTTAAAAACCAATGCGGATGTGATGAGGCACGCCCAGAAACTGCTGGAATATGCCAGCAAAGAACTAAAGACGGCAGGAACCTTGCAGTACCGTATCTCCACCACCATGGACAACCTCCTTGCCCTGCCGGAATTTCAGCAGCTTCAAACTCATGCTGACACAGCTTTTGATGTAGGGAATTGGATCCGGGTCCGTATGGACGTCCAGGAAGAAACAGGAAGGGAACAGATTTATAAACTGCGGCTGCTCTCGTTCCAGGTTAATTATGAAACTCATCTCTCTTCTGACATACAAGTAGAATTTTCCACTGTAACCAGAGGGGCTGATGGGGTACTGTCTGATGTGGAAGGCATTTTGGATGCGGCACAGGGCATGGCAACCTCTTACAGTACCCTGGCACGTCAGGTGGAACTTGGGCACAAAGCTGCAGAACTTGTGGATCATTGGGTATCTGACGGACTGGATTTAACCAATCAAAAGATTGTCAACAACCTAGAAAGCCAGTCCCTTCTCATAGACAACAAAGGGTTACTGGCAAGAAAATTTGAAGGGCTCACCAACTCCTATGACGACTGCCAGCTTCGAATCATCAACAATGGTATTTACACCACCCACGATAACTGGAAAACCATAGACGCCGCCTTTGGGAAATTCCAGTACAAAAATCCTGACAACAATTGGGAAACTACCGAAACTTATGGCATTATTGCCCACAAACTGGTAGGCGAACAGATTTTAGGCGAAGATCTGCGGATTTCCAATAGCTCTGGATCTATGCAGTTTCATGACCAAGGGCTGGTTGTGTCCAATGGCATAAGTACCATTACCATCAGCCCAAATGTATCAGACAGCCCCAGCACATCAGAAAAACTGTTCTGCATCAGTTCCAAAAAACAAAATTCTGACGGAACTCCCTATTCAGAGGATGTATTCTACACCGATTCTTCTGGGAATTTAAATATCACTGGAAAAATTACTGCCGAATCAGGAAGCATTGGCGGTTTCAACATCCGAAAAAATTATTTCGCAAATGGAACCTCTTCTCTGGGCGCCAACAAAAACAGTGTGTATCTCGGAACTAATGGAATTAGCTGCGGAACTGCATTTCAAGTCACAAAAACAGGAAAAATGACGGCTTCTGACGTTACAATCCAGGCTTCATCCGGGGAAAATGCAGTAGTCATTGACAAAAACGGCATTCAAAGCAACCGATATATGTGCGGCGACGGTAGCCAGGGAGTCCTCTGTTTTTATGGTTACTGCGCGGGAAACAGGGCTTACTGCAACCTGCTGAAACTCTCCGGCAACACGGCTGATGAAAAATTTTATACCACATATCTAGATACCGACTGCGACTGTTTTTTCTTACGCAAGCCCTTATACGTCTCAGATATGGTCCTACATCATACGTTATCTGTAGGAAACACGATTTCAGCAGGAAACTTGTCCCTGACAGACAGTATTACCCAGGGATCCTATTCCAACACAGGGACAGATTTACATTTATCCCAATGTTTCAAATATGACCACACCAATTACCAGGGAATCTTAAAATCCTATCCAGCTACTGGAACACTGCGGGTTGGTCTGTATGATGCCACAAACGACCATTGGAAAAGCTTGCTGGATTTCAAACCAAACGGTACCATTTCTGTTAGCAGGGATCTTATCCCCTCTTCCAAAAGCGACCTGGATCTTGGATCCCAATCCCATTTCTGGAACTGTACTTATTCCAGGAGCCTTCACCTGAAACCTGGCAGCTATCAAACGGTTGGCAGAATAAACTGTACTTGGAAAGATGGGGAAACCCATGATGCACTGACGATTACAGAAGATGGGCTTTCCCTTTATTTAGGATGGGCTGGCTCCTCTGCCTATCCCTCTGCAACCATCCTGCGCGGTTCCTCTGTCCATTTAAAAAATGCATCTGGCCCTGTGGTTACCTCTGACCAACGTCTTAAACATTCTTTCAAAACCATGGAGGAATACGAAGGATTTTTTGATGCCCTACAACCCTGTTTCTTCAAACTGAGCGACGGAACCAGTAATCGGTTCCACAGCGGCTTTCAGGCACAGCAAGTATTGAATGCCTTGGAGCAAAACAACCTTACTTCCCAGGACTTTGCCGGCTATGTCAGCTATCCCGTAAGCAAAGACAGCGAGGAATACCGTGGCTTTGAAGAGGAATATGGACTGATCTATTCGGAATTTACTGCTTTAAATACCCACATGATACAGAAAACCCGCCTGGATTTGCAGGAAAGCAACGACAAGCTCCAAAAAATTTATCTGGATTTACAAAAAAACAATAGCGCTATTCAAAACATCCAGTCAGATTTGCAGGCGGCTTTTTCCGCTATCCGCCTGTTGCAGCAGAAATGAGTTCACAACAAAAGACAAAAAATGCCTTCTCTGCTATCCGCCTGTTGCAGCAGAAATGAGTTCACAACAATTTTGAAAGAATGCTTTCTCTGCCATCCAACAGTTGTTGCAGAAATAAGATCACAACAATTTTGAAAGAATGCTTTCTCTGCCATCCAACAGTTGTTGCAGAAATAAAACCACATGTAAAAAACTTAATACAGGAGGTCAACAACATGTACGCCATTGATTTTGAATATGACGGGCTTACACTTTCCGATTTCGGAATGATGATAGGTTCTTTTTCATCCACTGGCACTGAGACTGTTTCATCCGGTGCCGACATCAGTTTTCAAACAGTCAGACCGGCAGGGTCTGACCGTTTCCGTTTCTATGGGGCAAAATATGAGGAAGCTTATACTGCTACCATTCAGATCTGCAAATGCCCCTGTATCTCTCCTACCCCATATCTCTCCCCAACAGAAGTGTCTGGGCTACAGAGATGGCTCTGCCGCAAGGAGGGCTTCCATAAACTGCATGTTATGTCAGACAGTTACAGTGATATCTATTGGAATGCCGCTTTTTCCAGTAAACAAATCAATCTGGGAGGGCATATTGTGGGGCTGGAACTGACCCTCTACACCGATGCGCCCTACGCATACCAAAAAGAACAGACCTTCTCCTTTTCACTGGCTCCAGGAGGAAAATTTTCCATCTACGATACTTCCGATGAAGTTGGATACATTTATCCTTGTGTTGTTATCAAAGCAATCAAGGATGGCAACATTCATTTATCGAACCAATTAGACCATTTTTCACTATCCCTTAAGGTACTCTCCCCGAATGAGAAAATTACGTTAGATGGAAAAAACAAACGGATTACTTCAACTGACAAAGAGGGAAATTTAGCGTCCCGCTTTAATTTTCATTTCCCCCGGATCTGCAATACCTTTGAAAACCGGAACAATGAATTTACATTATCACAAGATTCTGTAGGGTGCGATATTTCATTCACCTACAGCCCAATCATCAAAATAGGAATATAGGAGGTACACCATGTCACTTACTACTTACAAATTAACCCTCGATGTAAAGCGAGATTTACACCAGGTACTGGTGATGAAGGAAAACGATGCCAACTCCAGATGTGTGGAAGTTACCATTACAGACAATGGCAAACTGTTTGATATCGGAAACAACCAGGTTTCCTTAAATTGGAGAAAACCAGATGAAACGTTTGCAGATACCACCTGTACCAAACTGTCCCCATCTACCGTTTCCTTTGTCTGCAGCAGACAGATGCTTTTGGTTCCTGGCATTGCCAAGGCAGAACTTCGATTGTCAGACAGTTCTGGCACCCTGCTCTCCACCATGCCTTTTCACATCAGCATCAAACCTGCGGCAATCAGCAATACGGATTTGACATCTTCCAATGAATTCAAATCGCTGGAAAAATTATTAGAAGACTTCCACAAGGAACATGAAAAGGTCAAAGAAGATGTAACCGCTTTAAAACATGCCACAGAAAATACCAGCAAAAGAGCACAGTCTTATTCCGAAGGCGGCACAAACTCCCGCCAGGGAGAAGACACTGACAACGCCAAATATTATAAAAACATGGCAAAATCTTATTCCAGCGGCGGCACAAACTTACGTCAGGGGGAAGACACTGACAACGCCAAATATTATAAACAGAAAGCATTAGAATCTGCAAACGCTGCAAAATTAAGCGAGCACTACGCAGAACAATATTCTACCATGTCAGGAGATCATGCAAGTGCATCTGAGGCATTTTTTAATATGGCTAAAGAAAAAGCAACTGACGCAAAAGGATATGCAGAAGATGCGCAAAACTATGCCAAAGAGGCAAAAAGCTATACACATGGAGGCACAAATTCAAGGAATGGAGAAGATACCGACAACTCCAAATACTACTACCAGCAATCAAAAAGCATTTATGACAATTTTTCCCAGGCGGGGACGGTAACTGGTGTCAAGGGTAATGCTGAGGGCAGTTACCGGGCGGGGAATGTAAACCTGACTGCGGAAAATATTGGCGCTTATGGGAAACTGAACATTGGAACAAGTGGCTATAATTATCAATCCAACTGCATTGTGATAAGAGGAGTAAGCCTGAATGAGATTGATGAAAGCGGCTTGTATTTTTGCGATGCACCATTGGATGCCCCAGTCACAACGAACGGATTCATGATAGCAATTACATATGCGGGGAAAATCCGTGGGATGCAATTGTTTATGCCCCTGGGAGAAAATCAGATTTATAAACGCCAAAATACAAATGGCACCTGGGGAAGCTGGGAAAAAATCAATGCTGGGAGGGCAGAGGTTGCAACAGTTGTCTCTTCGGAAGTTGCTACAACAAACGTAGCAAGGCGTATTTACTTCGCGAATACCATTGCCACAAATGCGAATGCCGCCCTTGTATATGACGATGATTTCAAATATAATCCAGTGACAAAAACCCTGTTTGTCGAGAACATTAATGTGCCTGGGATTATCAATTTTATAAATAATGCACGCCTTAGATTTATTCCACCTGATGTAACAAGCGTACATGCAAAAGGCATTGATTTTATGAACAAAGCAGGTAACGGGATATGGGGAGGCATTGGAGCATATGGTCAGGGTGGGCAAAATACAGCGATTTACCTCGCCGCCGATACGCCAGGACCATGGGAGCCAGCCAACGGGTTGTTTATTACAGGCTCTTCAATCAAATGGAAAAATTCCAGCCTAGTCACGGAAGATTCCAGCATTATTGGGAATATCATGGACGCATTGTCTGCCCTTGCATACGACGATTGGGAGGAATGCATGATGGGGACCGGGGGATGGACTGACTTTAACGGTCATTGCCACATTTCCATCATACCAAAATCCGAGGTCACTGACGGGCAAACGTTCTTATGCAAATTTTGCGGGATGGTTTGCGGGGCAACCGCCGCAATAAATTCCAGGGGCGAATATTATTTTAAAAACGTAGTTTGGTATACCAGGAAAACAGCAGGTCCCGTGAGGGACCAGATCACGGCAGCGGCAGGAGGGTTTAGTTCTGGCAATGGCCCAGGCTTGCCAGGGGGCGCCTATTCCAGTACCATTGGCTTGGTGGTACGGATGAGCACGGTAAACAGCGCTTTAAAATCATATTACCGAAAAGTATAAAGAAGGGAAGGGTAAAGAAGCCAGGCAGCCAACTGCCCAGCTTTTTCTATACCCATAAACCAAAGTGGAAAGGAGGTGATCCTATGCAGGAAATGGAACTCTTAGAGCGTTTAACCATAACAGAAGAACGCTCCAAAAGCAATACCCACCGTCTGGACAAGCTGGAACCCATTGTAGATGAAATCCATACCATGTCCAATACCATGGTGCAGCTTGTGGAAGAAATCAAACATACCAACGAAACCGTAAGTTCCCTGGATGAGAAAGTGGAACGGATGGACAGCCGTGTGGACATTATGGAACGTGCTCCGGCAGATGATATGAAAGCATATAAACGGACAGCTATCACAACGATCATTGGCACGATTGCTGGAGCGTTTGCAGCAGGAACCCTGGTATGGGTTGCAAATTACATCTAAATACATATACTAGATCATTGCGAAACCGCTAAATGATCAAAATTCCATATACAATTTTTGCAATTATGAGGAGATATTTTATCTCATACCAAAAGCACAAAATACAGGGCACACCAAACATTTCACCAAGCCTTTTACCACTAAAATCATGTTCCGCAGAGGCTTCCATAATTTTTAAGTCTTGGTTCCATGGTGCTAACATGCATTTTTTAGCTTTTGTATGATAAAATCGTTCCCTCCAAATTCTTTGAATTGTATATGAAATTTATAAAATTATTGAGTTTCGCAATTTCCTAAAATACATATACATAGAAAAGGAGCTCAAACTTATGAAACAACAAACAAACCAATGGATGAAAGCGGCAGGAATCCGTGCTGTAAAGACTATGGCGCAGACAGCATTAGCAATGCTGCCTGCAGCAGCTACTATTATATCTGTTGACTGGGTAACTATCTTAGGGACAGCAGCGCTTGCAGGCGTGGTTTCCTTGCTGACATCAACAGCAGGGCTTCCAGAATTGACCAAAAATGAAAGTGAGGAAATTTAAAATGAGAGATATTAATGCATTACACCCAAGATTACAACAAAAAGCAAAACAATTAAAAAAAGAATGTAAAAAGCAGGGCATTGCCATCCTGTTTAGCGATTGCCTTCGCACAAAGGAAGAACAGGACGCATTGTATGCCCAGGGACGGACAGTTCCTGGTTCTATTGTCACCAATGCCAGAGGAAATTCCTACAGCTCCCAGCATCAGTGGGGGATTGCTATTGACTTTTATCTGAATATGGATATAGACAAAGACGGGACAAAAAAAGATGATGCCTTCAACAACTCCACTGGATTATTTGACCAGGTAGGACAAATTGCAAAATCTATCGGATTAGGCTGGGGCGGTGACTGGATTAGCATCAAAGACAGACCCCATGTATATCTTCCCGACTGGGGCAGCACTACCACAAAATTAAAACAACTCTATGGAATTCCTGAAAAATTTATGGCAACTTGGAAAACTACTGATCGTCCAGCCAACACTACACCAGGAACGGACAAACCTATTTATAAACACACCCAGTTTATTATGGACGTCCAATCTTGTACTGGCTCGAAAGTAGACGGGATCGCCGGAAAAGAAACCATCAAAAACACAATTACCGTGTCCGCATCAAAAAACCGGAAACATCCTGTCGTTGTCCTCCTTCAAAAACGTTTGAATGCGCTGGGGTATGAGTGTGGGACCGCAGACGGTATCGCTGGAGCAAAATTTACAGCCGCCGTCAACCGCTACCAGTCTGAACTTCTGCACTATCACAACCTGGATGGCGAAATTACAGCAGGGAAGAACATGTGGAAATCCCTGCTGGGACTGATCTAGTACTGCAAATTCCCCCATTGGCAATTGATTTTTTAATTGACAATGGGGGCAAAGAAGAAGGGGTACAGATTTGTATTTATCAGTGGAACAGATCCACATCCCGTAATAAGAACGCCGATGGATTCCACTTTTTTTCCAAGGGTCACTGTCTTTAGTTTGGAACATCCACTAAAAGCATTTGCAGATATGCCTGTCACCTGGATAGCAAGTTTTGCATCCAGCTTAAATGCATTGTCGCCTTTCTTCTTCTGATATTTTTGTGCCCCAGATTGTCTGGCTTAGTTGGATATTTTCTATCTTCACAGAGGCATTTTTTGAAACAATCCCCCTATGGCATGGTTCTCAGAAACATTTTCTAAAATATACTCTGAAACCTTCACCTCACCCTCTGGCGTAATACTGCTGCCTGGCAGGAGGTAAAAATCGTGTATTTCTGTCTTTCATCACGATCCCAGGACGTGGTTAAAATTACATCGCGGTATGGAATCCGGTAAGATATGCTTGCTTCGTAGGTATTTTTCCTATCTGTCCATCCAATAAAATGGTACCCTTCCTTTGTATAGGGGTTTTCTAGTAACGCCACCAAGATTCCTGCTATAACGGAAAGTGCAGAAGGTCTTTTTCCTGACGAATCCTTTCCTCTTGAAAATATCACGTTATATACCATCTCTGGATCCTGGGAAACTGTCACCTTGCAAGACACCATCTTATATCCATCTTCCGTATGCAACGAAAGTTTTCCATTAAATCCTGCTTCAACGCCAAACATCACATAGGCTGCCGGACATGGAGGAAGTTGGAAATGATATGTCCATCATCGTCGAACGTACCTCGAAACGATTCTTTGTTATTTCCAATCGGAACAAATTCTTTCTCAGAAAAGTCTATGTCTTTTGTCAATACATAATTCCCTGCCAAATCATGTGCGATTTTTTGTAAGTCTTTCATAGATGATATCTTTGTTTTCCTTTTCTAAACATATCATTCATTCCTCCTTAAAATTTTTACCTTCTCCTCATAATTGAGAAATTACTATCGAATCAAGCTATCATACATATTTCCACTTGGAAAAGGATTATCGGAATATCCAAAATACAGTTTTCGTTTCTCGCCAGTTTTAATATTCTTAAAATAAACATCAATCCCTGTCCCAGTCATTGTTGTAGATAAATTGACCTTAGAATTGTTCTTAATCTTTATGCGGCTATCATATGTAAGCCTTTCTATTTTTAAAAGTTTCCATCCCTTCTTAGGTACAATCTTGATTTTTTCATTTTTATCTTTTTTTTGTCTGTTCAAATTGTACTGCCCTGATTTCTCATAATTTTGGGCATAATTTTTCTCATAATTTTTCCTTCCTTTTTCAATTTTTATGTGTTGGTTGCCAAAAGATATCAAATTTCGTTTTCTCTATAATTTCCATAATCAGCTTTTTCGAGGAAACCGTAAGGTTCATGAAAATCATTGGTTACGCACTTGTTCTTTATTGGTATACTCTATAAATGTTTTGAGATACCTAAGATAATCTCTTTCCATCTTACCATTTGCCAACTTAAATTTTACTTCTTAACCTTGCTACTCTGTTTTGCCTTGCTCCACGCACCATATAACGTTTCCTTGCCAGACTTTTTATAACTGCGGACCCTTACATAATATTTCTTTCCTGTTTTCAGCTTCGTGAATGTGCAGGAATCCTTTGACACATTCTTTGACTTCACATCCTTCTTGAAATTCTTTGCCGTGCTTATCTGTACTTGATACTCTGTTGCATTTTTATCCTTTGACCATTTCACAGCCAGCTTCCTGCCTTTGCTGGTTTCAATAATTGCTTCTTGGGGCTTACTTTCACAGTCATCTTCACAGAATTTTTTCCCGCCTTAATGGTTATGGCTGCAACTCCAGTTCCTTTGATGGTTACTTTTCCAGTCCCTTATCAACGGAAGCAATCTTTGGCTTAGAACTTGTAAACGTCAGCTTACTCTTAGATGTCGCACGGATTTTAAAAAGCTTTGTGCCATACGCAACCTTATACAAAGTTTTCTTACAGGTAATTTCTTGCCCGGCTTTAGCAATCGTAAAGTTCACAGATTTATCTCCAGTACAATTACCTATCCCTATAATGGTTGCCTTTGCTGTCCCAACAGCGATATTGTTACTATATACGACTATGTAATCCTTATCTAACTTTAAGGTCCTTCCATTTAATTTCACGGTTACAGTTGGTGTCTTTGCCGTTCCATCATAGATAAATTTGTCTTGTGACAATGTTATGGTTGTCGTAGCAATATTTATCTTAGAAGTTTCTCCTTTGCTTATGATAAAATCAAATCCATACTCTTTTGCATATTCCTCTGCTTTCGAACCACTTTTTCCATAAATGATAAAACCAGGAATCTTTTCAGCACCTTTTCCACCATCATTTGGTGGATCGTAAAATCCAATTGCAACCTCTCCATATACTTATTATGGTGTGTCTTTCATTCATCTATATAAAGTGCCGTAAGTGCCTATTTATAGGCATTTCCGGCATTTTGTCTTTTCATCTTCTCTCATAAAAAAGCGTAAATTTACAAAAAATTAGTGTCAGAAATTGTGTCACTGATGAAATATATGTCAGGCTTGCAAACGGTATAATTTTCCGGGATTCAAAAAAAGAATGTTGATTTTCAGATTCAGAAATGTTATATTATAGAAAAGGAGCAACCGCCCACAAAATGGTTTACCTCCCAGAATGGCTAAAGCCTACCTGTCCTCGGCAAAGTACAAGGTAGGCTTATTTATTTTCGCTTATTATTCCTATCAATATAGGAAAGCAACGCAATAAGAAAATTACCGCCCAAAACAACAGGCTAAAAATCTGATATGTATTCATATGCGCCACCTCCCTTCTTCTGTGAAGTTAGGGAGGCTACCATCTTGTAACACGGCTGATCTGGAATAAATTATAGCATACCCCATTCCATACGGCAATCTGCTTTTTTCTTTTCTATTCTTTGCTCTATTCTTTGGATTTCTCCGTAAACATTCCCCCATCAACAACAGCAAAAAAAACGGGTGCATTTGTGAAGTATAATCACCGAAAGGAGACGTAAATGAATAAGCTGATTGAAGATTTAATCAAAAAAGGCATGGGGAACTTCATGGACAGGAGCAGGGATGCATTAGCATGGACGGATGAAATCTACCTGAATGACATCAAAGATGAAAATGAACTGTCACGGCGATATGAAAACTTTGACTTAACCAAAGGGCTGAGAAAGGTAATAAATGATTATATGGCATGTGCGACAACAGTCAATCACCGTTATGCCGACATTTCGTATATGTGCGGCTTTAAGGATGCTGTCAGTATGCTGGTTTCACTGTGGCTGATAAAGGCGTTGAAGCTGAAGAATGACAAAAACCATGCGTCCAAATACCACATCCATAAATACGGCTTTAGAGCCAGCCGTAAAACAGGCTCTTTTTGCTGCCCGAAAACCAGCCGTAAAGAAAGGGGCAGCCATGAATGGCAGGTTATACAATTTTGTACTATGAAATCTATGAATTTCCACGCTGCCTGACAGACAGCCTGTTCATGGAAATTTTGACCTTAACCATCTATGCCATATCCATGAGCATATCTTTCAGGATTTGTATGACTGGGCTGGATGAATATTCCAGACAGTTTTCCATCAGCTGTCCGGTGATTTGGAAATCACTTTTAAAATATTTTTTTGTGCAATCCAAATCATATTTCTATGTGAATATTTATAAAGGCTGCTACGCACCGCTACAAATATCCCCATAGAAATGAGGAAATGATTTAAGCACAAATAAGGCGATTTCCGAGTGCCGGAACTCTGCTTTCCAAATTTCCGGATTTGTGATTTCGAAGCACAAGAATATTCAGCCGGAAAAATCCGAACAGTGAATATTGCAAAGACTAACATGTTCTGTCTGGTGTAGCATATCCAAGACCTATGCCCAGCCTGTCTTTCTATCATATTATACGGACTATATGCGTGTGAAAGACAATCCTGAAAGATTCATCCATGCCTTTACGGAGCATTATGCGGATTTGAATGCACTGCATCCATTCTGGGAAGGCAACGGACGCACTCAGCGGGAGTTTACCCGTGGGTCATGCTTGAAACGTGGTTATATTTTCCTATGAAATAATATCCAACATTCCCACACATTTCACTCCTTCTGTATGCTGGCATATACGTTGATATATAATCATCCACGGATTGCTGATGGCTTTTTTGTATAATAGTATGCAAATTGTAATTCATCAGACCAAGTTCATAACAAATTCTTCCCAAACATCGTCTGTTGCATAGACATCAGGGGTTTTATTCGCAAAATGACACTTTGAAAAGTATGTATGCCAAACTTTGTCAATCTGATTATATTTTTGTCCAAAATAATCTTCAAAAAAATACATTGTTTTTTCAATATAGTTTGAATCCCCAGTATTCGGACGTTGTTCAGCCATACACATATAACCAATTTTAATGTTCTTCTCCATTCCGTGAAGCATGTCCTTATATGCCCAAACAAATCTATATAAATTATTTTTCTTCATTTCATTTATCATATTTTCTGTTCTTCCTTTATACAAAGAATATATACCATATGTTTTACTTTCAAGCACTGCAATTACATCATTAATATTATATATAGGCAACTCCATAGTTATGCCGCTATCATTAACATGATTGCTTAATATTTTTTTTGCACCTTTTTTCAAAATTAAAAAGTCAAATTCAGTATCACAGCCTTGTACATAAACATTGTTATCAGATACTTTATACATATCACTCAGCATATTCTTTTTTAATATATACTCTATATTCTTCCGGAAAACTTCTGCAGTAATAGCACCTATGATTTTTGCTCCCTTTTTTGTATTTTTATCCTCAGAGCAGCCCTTATCTACAGTATTTTTTTCAGTCAACTTCTCAAAACTTTCATATACGTAATTTGATTCCTTTTGAATTCTTTCACTGCCATATTCATATATGTTGTCCATAATACCTCCTGTTAAATCTTATATCATACAATTACTGATTTATTTGGTTGTCTTTTTATCATTATAGCATACTTTTAAAAGTTCTTTTATTCTGTAAATATCTTTTATTGATATTAAAACAAGTAATATTACTGCAAGGTAGAATATGCTTGTTGGAATCATTTTCTCCATCCTATTATTGAAAGATTATCACGGAAAAGATGTATTATAACCAAGGGATATTTCAATAAAAGTACATTGAAATACCCCTTTTTCTATGATAGGTTTTTTACTGCCGGGAATCCGCTCTGTACCCCCCACTTGCCCTGCAAGTATCCAGTAAAGGGGGTGACAGGCTCCTTGGCTTTTGCGGATAGAGGAAAAAAAGATTACCGGATAATTTTAGATGTGCTATAATCTGCGTAAGGAGCAGACGCGTTACAAGGTGGTGAACCTCCCTCAAAAGAAGTGGGCAACGGCACCTTTTCTATAAGATAACATTTCTGAATCTGAAAATCAACTGTAGTTTTAGATTCCGGCGAAATTATTACCCTTTATTATTTGATACACCTCCCAGAAACAGACACCATTTTTGACACCGTTTTTCTGGGATTTTACGGTTTTTAGTGGGATAGGATGAAAAGAAGAAACGCCGGAAATGCCCATAAACAGGCACTTACAGCGTCCATATAGATTGATAAAAGCCATACCATAAAAAGTATCATAAGGCATACCTATCAAATCCATCTAATCCTTACACCAACTTATGGATATGGATACAATTCGGCTGGTCTATGGCAATCGGCTTATCCATCATAAGGAAGCACTTTTTTTCATAGTCCACTTGGAACGTTGTGATGGTGTTGGTATCATGGTTTAAGCTGACAAAGTGTCTGCTGTCTGGGAAAATCGCAAGAGTTTTGGGATAATCGCCGCTGATTTTGGATTCACAGATTTCCGTTAATTCTCCAGTCTCCTGGTCAACGGAATAAATCATTACAGAATTTGCGCCTGCATTGGAGCAAAACAGATATTTCCCATCTACACTAATCTCCATACCAGATGCCGCACAGTTCTTTTTCTCTTTTTCATTTACCGTAGGGATATTCTGCGTCTTTTCGAATACGGGTCCCTCTGGGGTACACTGGTAACGGTACACATTTACATCGTTCGTCTCCTCACACAGCACATAGGCATGTCCGCCGTCTTTACTGAACCGAATCATCCTAGGGGAAGAGTCCAATTTTTCACGAAGGATATCGGCAATCTTCATCTCTCCCTTTTCATAATCCACTTTATAGATTTTTACATGGTCAAGACCGCCGTCCACGGCACAGAGATAGTTCTGCCATGGGGTCAGCTCTACACAATTGACATGGGGGCGATAACTGTGTTCGGCGATGCTCCTGCCAATTCCTGTATGGAAAATGCCGTCTGCAATCTCTCCAATACTGCCATCCTCCCTAAGCCTCATCATGGTCACACGTCCATCATGATAGCCGCCTACAAACAGATAACGGTTCTGGTCATCCACAGAGACATAGCATCCACGCATCCCGCCAATCCAATTCTCATTGATAGGCTCCAAATCCCCATCTTCCAATATACGGAATGCCGCCACTCCTTCATCTGCAATAGAATATAAAAATTTCCCATTTGCGGAAACAGTCAGGTCAGAAGGATTGTTGATTGGGACTACCTTCCGTTCTATCAATTTGCCTTTCTCCACATCCACATCATAGATATGAATGCCTACACTGGTTCCATGGGTATAAGTTCCTACATATGCTACATATCTTTCATTGTTCATCTGGCTGCTCCTCCTTCTCTTGTCTGCGCAAAATATCATATTTTGCCAACGGCTGCCCTAAATCAAGATATAATACTTGTTTGGGATGGGGCGCTGACTCCATCTCATTTCCATCTTGATCCCGAATGGATTTTACAGTGACTGTTACATTTTCTCCATCCGGCTTCATAACTTCAATCGTCTCTCCCACAGAGAATTTGTTCCTCTGTTCAATACGGTATCCCTTTGCATCCTGTTCCCCTACGATGCCAAGGTAAGTATATTCTTTCACATAGGTATTGTTGTCATAAATCTGTGTCTGTTCGTTGGGCTTCCCAAAGAAAAACCCAGTGGTAAACTGACGATAGGTACAGTTGGAAATCTGTTCCAGATACCAGGGCATATTCTGCTGATAACATTTCTCCGATATAAAATAGTCATCAATTGCTTTTCGGTAGGTTCTTGCCACAGTGGCAACATAGAGCGCTGTCTTCATCCTGCCCTCGATTTTAAAACTGTCAATTCCTGCTTCCACCAGTTCTGGAATATGCTCAATCATACACAGATCCTTGGAATTAAAAATATAGGTGCCCCGCTCATTTTCATAGACTGGCAGATACTCTCCTGGTCTGGATTCCTCCACCACCGCATACTTCCAGCGGCATGGATGGGTACATGCGCCCTGGTTGGCGTCCCGCCCGGTAAAATAATTGCTGAGCAGGCATCTGCCAGAATAAGAAATGCACATCGCTCCATGGATAAATGTCTCAATTTCCATATCCTTTGGAATATTCTTTCGGATCCCGGCAATTTCTGTAATGGAAAGTTCCCTTGCCGAAACTACGCGCTTTGCCCCCAGCTTATGCCAAAATTGATACGTGCCATAATTGGTATTATTCGCCTGGGTGGAAATATGTAGTTCTATTTCAGGACATAGCTCTTTTGCAATGGTAAAAACTCCTGGGTCAGAAATAATCAGCGCATCTGGCTTGAGTTCCCTTAATTCTTTAAAATAAACCCTGACCCCTTCCAGATCATCGTTGTGGGCAAGGATATTTGCCGTCACATAAACTTTTACCCCATGTTTATGAGCAAAACCAATCCCTTCTTCCATATCCTCCATAGAGAAATTTTTCGCCTTTGCACGTAGCCCAAACGCTTCTCCACCAATGTATACCGCATCTGCGCCAAAAATTACCGCGATCTTTAATACTTCAAGGCTGCTTGCCGGCACAAGCAATTCTGGTTTTTTCATTTCCTACCTCCTCACACTGACTGTCACTCCGTCTCCAATCGGAAAGATGGAGGTAGTCAGTTCTTCCGTATGGGTCAGCTCATACAGATAATCCCGCATCCTTTTGTGGATCGTACGGTTCCTTCTTGTCACAGCAAAACGGGATTCTATGATATCCCCATCCTGCAGTACATTATCAGAAACCAACACGCCGCCAGGAGCCAAAAGACGCAGCACTTCTGGAAGGAAACGAATATACTGCCCCTTTGCCGCATCCATAAAAATAAAATCGTAAGATTCAGACAGGGTTATCATCACCTCTGCCGCATCCCCTTCTAATAATTCTATCACATTTTCTTTTCCTGCACGCATAAAATTTTCCCTAGCAATAGGAATCCTTTTCCCATAGTTCTCTATGGTAGTAATTTTGCACGGGACAGGGTTATAATATTCCATTAATAACGCGGAAAATCCTACCGCCGTCCCCACCTCAAGAATACGCTTGGGGCAGTTCATGGCAAGCAGGAGTTTTAAGAGATTCTGCGTTTCTGTACGAATCACAGGTACATAACATTTCTGTGCTTCTTCTTCCAATTCTAATAAAAAAGATGGATTCCCATTATCCAAAGAATTTATAAATGTGAGCAGACGCTCTTCTACTATCATTCCACTTTTTCCTCAAATTCTTCCCCCGCCAAAATCTGTATCATTTCTTTTGCTGTCTGGGAGGTATTTAGTGTATAAATTCCAGGTGCCAGCTTGTCTCCACACTCTGACACCTGAAGCTGAATGGCAAACAGCAGTCCATTGTCCACGAGCTTTTTTCTCTCAAGCATAGTTCCCAGCTCCATTGCGGACATTCCCTTTGTCACTTGTACAGCAATATCCCTTCCCGGCGCTTTTTCCATTGCAGGTTCTGTAAATACCCGGTAGCCCAAATCATAAGCCACATCTCCCGCTTTTAAAATTACAAACACAAGCAAGATCACAAGCAGGATACTCAAAGCGCCATTTAAAATATTCAATACTAACTTACTGTTACCCATCACATTCCCCTTTTTGGTCGATGCGTTAGTACCGCGAACCCTCAGTTTAACATCAAACAACTTAAGATTCTTTGTACTAGAAATGTTCAAATCCCAGATCAAACTCAATCTCTTCCATCAAACGGAAATTGATATGCTGGACCATACGGCAGACGGCGAGTTCTGCCGACAAATATTCATTGACATACGGCTCCGCACGCAACGGCGCAAATTCATTTTCCAGCCGGTCCATTTCTGTATATAAATCTGCATTCCGCCATGTATGCAGTTCAAAATTCCTCCTGCGGAATTCATGAATGGCTTTTTCCTTCTCCGGATCCTGGTGAACCAACTCCCGGATCCGCAGATATTCTTTATACTCTGGGCTTTCCTTAAAATCCTCTATTAACTTTACCAAACTCTCTTCGATCAGATACATAATTAACAACCTCTTACTTTCGGTTTGCCAATACGGACAGGACTGTTACACTTCCATGATAATCGGCATAATCATTGGTCTGCGCTTTGTCTTCTTCCAGACAAATTCCCCTAACTCTTCTTTGATCTCTGTCTTTATCCTGCCCCAGTCCGTAATGTTTTTATCCATACAGTAATCCATCGTGCCGTCCAGCACTTTTTTCGCTTCATCCATCAGGCTCTCTGCACCTCTCACATACACAAAACCACGGCTTACAATATCTGGACCAGCAAGAACTAAACCGCTGCCAGATTCCAGCGTCATTACCACGATAATGATTCCATCCTCTGCCAGATGCTGACGGTCACGCAATACAATATTCCCGACATCCCCGACACCAAGTCCATCCACCAGGATATCTCCCACCGGAACCTGTCCAGTCACCTTTGCCTCATTTTCATCCAATTCCAATACATTTCCAGAAGACAGGATAAAGATATGTTCCTTGTCAAATCCCAGCTCTTGGGCAATAGATTCCTGTGCCTTGAGATGTTTGTACTCCCCATGGATTGGAACGGAATATTTTGGCTTTACCAAAGAGTAAATCAGCTTGATCTCTTCCCGGCAGGCATGACCAGACACATGGGCGTCCTGGAAAATTACCTCTGCGCCTTTCATAAACAGTTCATTGATGACATTGGACACTGCCTTTTCATTTCCAGGTATGGGATTTGAACTGAAAATAATCGTATCTCCAGGTTTTATGGTAACTTTTTTATGCAAGTTTGCCGCCATACGGGACAAAGCTGCCATTGATTCCCCCTGGCTGCCTGTGGTAATGAGCACTGTCTGTTCGTCGGGATAGTTCTTAAGCTGCTCTATATCAATCAAGGTATTATCTGGAATATGCAGATACCCCAGCTCCGTGGCCGTGGAAATAATATTTACCATACTGCGTCCTTCCACGACTACCTTTCTGCCGAATTTATAGGCAGAATTGATAATCTGCTGCACCCGGTCCACGTTGGATGCAAAAGTAGCAATAATAATCCGCGTATTTGTATGTTCTGCAAAAATATTATCAAAGGTCTTTCCAACCGTCCGCTCAGAATTGGTAAATCCAGGACGCTCTGCATTGGTACTGTCACACATCAGGGCAAGCACGCCCTTCTTTCCGATTTCTCCAAAACGCTGTAAATCAATGGCGTCTCCAAATACTGGCGTATAGTCCACCTTAAAATCCCCGGTATGCACCACTGTCCCTGCTGGGGAATAAATGGCAAGCGCCGCCGCATCCTGAATACTATGGTTGGTCTTAATAAATTCCACACGAAAACACCCTAAATTAATATGCTGTCCATATTTTACCACTTTTCGTTTCACTTTAGAAAGCATATTATGTTCCCGCAGCTTATTATCAATAATTCCCACTGTCAGCTTGGTAGCATAAATTGGAACATTAATGTCGCGCAGTACATAAGGGATGGCTCCAATATGGTCCTCGTGCCCATGAGTGATAAAAAAACCTTTTACCTTTTCAATATTATTTTTCAGGTAGGTAACATCTGGAATCACAAGGTCAATTCCCAGCATATCGTCCTCTGGAAAAGACAAACCGCAGTCTACCACAATAATACTGTCCTCATATTCAAATGCAGTAATGTTCATTCCGATTTGCTCTAAACCGCCTAAAGGAATAATTTTCAATTTTGAATTACTATTTTTTTTCAATTTGCACCTCCAAATGCTTATAGGTTCCATAACCATAGCTTGCCCGTCCCCTGCCTCCTTACAGATATACAAAACACAGATGTTCTTGTATTTTCGTTTTCCGATTCCCAAGACCATCTTTTTAAACAGAAAACATTTTATGTTTCTTAATCTGTTATCTGTACTCTTTGGTAGATAACGTCAAACCCCTGTTTGGCGGAACCTTTTCTTTATTTTTTAACTTATATCATAATCTCCGAAACTGATTTGTTTACAGTGTAAGATCCATGTCCTCCAGAATCCCTGGAGCCTGTTTTGTCACATTGTAAGATCCATGTCCTCCAGAATCCCTGGAGCCTGTTTTGTCACATTGTAAGATCCATGTCCTCCAGAATCCCTGGAGCCTGTTTTGTCACATTGTAAAATCCACGTCCTCCAGAATCTCTGCAAATACCCTGGATATATATTCCAATTCTTCCTCAGATTCTACGACCTCATACGTAATTTCATCACTGTTTTCCTGGGACAGTTCTTTTAAGATGAAAGCGTCGCAGTCCCCCTCTTCTTCTTCTGCCACCAGCAAATAATTAAATCCACTGATTTTGGTCTGCTCTATTGCATAAAATTCTAAAGTCTCTCCACTCTGGGGAGACTGAAATATCACTTTTTCCATATTATTTCCTTTTTCCCTGCCAATCTCAAATAGCCAGCTTTCCTTGTGGGTTTTCCCTGCCAATCTCAAATAGCCAGCTTTCCTTGTGGGTTTTCCCTGCCAATCTCAACTACTAGGTTTCTTTTCCGTCCTGCTGTTTCAAAAAAGCCAAAGAATCCAGATACCCCTGCAAAATAAATACAGCAGCAATCTGGTCAACATAACTTTTCCGATCCTCCCTGCGCACATTGCCTTCCATCAGCGTCCGTCCTGCGGCAACGGTCGTCAGCCGCTCGTCCCACAAAATGACTTCCAAACCGCAGCGCCTTTGCAGCATCTCCTGGAACTCCAATGTCTTCTGGCAGCGTTCCCCTTGCGTATTATTCATATTCTTGGGGAATCCCAGTACAATTTTCCCTACCTGGTATTCCTCTATCAGTACTTCCAATCTTGCCAGCGTCTGTCTTAGCTTGCCTGGTGATTTCCTCTGAATGGTCTCTACTCCCTGTGCTGTCATAAGCAACGCATCACTCACTGCAACACCCACTGTCTTGGAACCAAAGTCCAGACCCATAATCCGCATCTGACGCCTCCTATTCCCAGGAATTGTTCTTGATATACTGACGCAAGATCTCTTCTACCAGTTCATCACGTTCCACTTTCATAATCAGGCTTCTGGCATTCCTATGGCTGGTAATGTAAGTAGGATCTCCTGACATAATATATCCGACAATCTGATTGACTGGATTGTAGCCCTTCTCCCGCAGCGCACTATATACGATTTCCAGCACGTCATCCACTCGTATCTGCTGCTCTTTCTCCACTTTAAAAAATTGAGTATTGTTTATATCCTGCATATTTTCACGCCCTTATTTTCTTGCTCTTTCGTTCTTATAAAACTTCTTTCTGTCTATTTTAATACAAATGTTCGGAAAATTCAATCTATTTTTCTTCTGAAACAAATTCCATCCATAAAACATGTTCTTTTAAACGGGATTTTACAATTCCTTTCACCAAATGATTCTCAAGGCTGTGGCACGTTTCTCGTGTGATCGGTACTGCGATCTTTACATATTCTTTTGTATGTCCAAGGAAATATTCTGCACCGCTAAAAGTAACCCTCTCTTCCACCAAGATCTCCGCCTCTTTGCCTGCATGCCAATCCAAAAATTTCTCATTCATAGCGGCTAAATCTTCAAACAGCACTTCACTCCGTGTATGTTTTACTTCTTCTGGCACCTGATGTTCCATATTTGCGGCATGTGTACCTTTGCGTACGGAATATTTAAAGATGTGTATCTCGAAAAATCCTATTCTCTTAATAAATCTTCTGGTCTCCTCAAATTCTTCTTCTGTCTCTCCTGGAAATCCCACAATCACATCCGTAGTAATCGCCGGATGGGAAAAATAGTTCCGCAGAAGTTCACAGCTTTTTGCATACTCTTCACAGGTGTATCTGCGATTCATCCGCTTTAAGGTGGCGTCACATCCACTCTGAAGAGATAAATGGAAATGTGGGCAAATCTTTGGAAGCTGTGATAACTGACGGGCAAAATCTTCTGTCACAATTTTTGGTTCCAGGGAGCCAAGACGAATGCGGCCTATCCCTTCCACCTCGTGAACCTTCTGAATCAAAGTCAAAAGATCTGTACCCAAATCCACTCCATAAGAACTCAAATGGATTCCCGTAAGGACTACCTCACGATAACCATTTGCAGCAAGCTGCCCCACCTCCTGGACCACTTCCTGAAGCTTGCGGCTCCTGACCCTTCCTCTGGCATAAGGGATAATACAATAACTGCAAAATTGGTTGCACCCATCCTGCACCTTGATAAAAGCCCTGGTATGCTCCGCAGTACGGTTAAGCGACATCCTTTCATAAACATGGTCTTTGGAAATATCCCCTACACTTGCGATACAGGCTGGTTCCTGCATTTTTCCCACAGGCATAATTTCCTGCATTTTTGTACTCTCCCTGTCGGAAAAAAACTGTTCCAAAAGCTTTGGCAGCTCATGTTTCCTGTTATTTCCTACCAATATATCAATGGAAGGATCCAAAACTGCCTGCTCTTTTGCCGTCTGCACATAACAGCCTGCCGCAACTACCACACTGCCTGGATTTTTCTTTTTGGCACGATGGAGCATCTGCCTGGATTTTCTGTCTGCAATATTTGTGACAGAACAGGTATTGACTACATAGACGTCTGCCGCCTCCTCAAAAGGAACGATCTCATACCCTGCTTCTTCCAAGAGCTGCTGCATACCCTCTGTCTCATATGCATTTACCTTACAACCCAAATTGTGTAATGCCGCTTTTCTCATGTTACCCTCCACCTGGTATATTTTCTTGTAACAGTCCAGCCTTCGGCTTCACTGTCATGCCTGATGCACACAAAATGCTCCAAGGTAGTATTTTGGCGCTTGTATTACTTGCAGAATCGCATACGCGACGATTTTACCCGCGGAGTATCATAAG
>CATOOV010000037.1 GCA_951801955.1 uncultured Lachnospiraceae bacterium | reverse complement strand
GTAATGGGTAATCCCTGCCTGCTCACGAATTGCCCCGAAAATGCCCTTAAAACGTTTTTTGCTCCTGTTCTATGTCTGTATTTGTTTTCCATTTTCGTTTTTCTATAAGGGTTTGGGAAACTTCCCACCAAATAAAAATTCTATACGTCACTTCTCATAAAGATAGAGAATTTTTCGGGATTGAGTACTCAATCCCTATGCTTGCTATTCCGCTATTCTAAACTTTTTATAAAATTTCAAAAAAACTTTGCCATTTTTTACCTCCCGTGCGTAGTAAGTAGTAGAGGGGGAGTTTACGCTATTCCCGTATAGTGTACTTGCCGCTTCTCATAAAATTTAGGGAAACCGTCAAAGGAGAAAGTTTATGCCAAGACCTAATAACTCTCCTACACCCGATACTCAGATACGAATGGAAAGCCTTTCCAATGAAGAAAAACATTTCATGGAAGAAAGTCTTTCCATAGATAAAATGAGGCTGACCGTTACCAACATCTACCCCGCCTTTCAGAAAAAATCAGAACAGGAAGCCCGGCAGGAAATCGGGGCAAGGCTCTATCAGATTTTTAAGAAATATGCGTAAGTCCCTTGCAAAACAATCATGGAAACGATATGATCGTTTTGTGGATATGCGTCTTACGTTTTAGGAGGTAGATAGAATGTACGACGCATTATATGCAAGACAGTCAATCGAAAAAAAGGACAGCATATCCGTAGAAAGCCAGCTTGAGTATTGCAGATACGAAACCCACGGGGAAGCCTGCATTGAATATACAGACAAAGGCTTTTCGGGCAAGGACACCAACCGTCCCGGCTTTGAAAAAATGATGAACGATATTCGCGCAGGAAAAATCAAACGGGTTATTGTCTACAAACTCGACCGTATCAGCCGTTCCATTTTGGATTTTGCAAACATGATGGAGATATTTCAGAAATATCATGTGGAGTTTGTTTCTTCCACGGAAAAATTTGACACGTCCACACCGATCGGCAGGGCGATGTTAAATATCTGTATCGTGTTCGCCCAACTGGAACGGGAAACCATACAAAAGCGCGTAACGGACGCTTATTATGCACGGTGCAAGCGCGGCTTCTACATGGGCGGACGTATCCCCTACGGCTACCGTCTGACGAACACGGTCATTGACAATATCCGCACTTCCATGTATGAGGAAGTCCCGGAGGAAAGTGAACAGTTAAAGCTGATTTATTCCATGTATGCGGACACAGACAATTCACTTGGCGATATTGTACGGTACTTGAATGAACACCAGATTAAAAATCTACGTGGTGCAAATTGGAGTACTGCTCGTATCAGTGAAATGCTCCGCAATCCCGTGTATGTAGAAGCTGATATTGACGTGTATCAGTTTTTCCAAAGTCAAGGTGCAAATATCTATAACCCGGCAAGTGATTTTACGGGTTACAATGCCTGCTATCTCTACAAGGGTACGGTGTCCACTTCAAGAAAGCAGAGTGATTTATCCGACAAAGAGATTGTGCTTGCGCCGCATAAGGGTTTTATCCCCTCTAAGACATGGTTAACCTGCCGCATACGGTGTCTAAACAACCGGCAGTCAACAAAGACCTGCAAACCGAAAAATTCATGGCTCGTCGGCAAGGTAAAATGCGGCAAATGCGGTTATGCGCTGACAATCCGTAAGGCGAAAACAAAGTGGGGACGTTACTTTGTTTGCAGCCAGTCGGGAAGCCGTGGAAGCAACTGTACCGGGGCAGGCTGTACGGTTTATGCAGACGTTTTAGAGGAATATATGCTTGGTGCAATCAAGGAAAGACTGTCAGAATTTCAAAAACTCTCCTGCCTATCTGACACAGGAGAAGAACAAAGGCACATGACGAAAAAAATCCGTTTGACACAGATTGAGGAAGAAATCGAAGAACTTCTCTCCAAAGTGTCCGGGGCAAGCGGCGTTCTGATGAAGTACATAGACGAAAAAGTATCAGAATTGGACGCAGAGCGGAAAGCCTTGCAGGAAGAAATCGTTACGGCAAATGTCACAGACACAGAGGGCAGAATAAAGCAGATAACCAACCATGTAAAAGCATGGGAAACGCTCTCTTTCGAGGACAGGCAAGCGGTAGTTGACACGTTAATCAAAGTCATTCGGATTGCAGACGGTAACATTGAAATCACATGGAACATTTAACATCACACACCATGAAAGCCTAAAACACGCAATTTATGAGAGGAATTTTTAAGAAGCTGTGCATCTTTGAGAAGATTTTTACTTCAATCTTCCCGTTTCGGTGAAGGGCTGCGCATTACACAGGAGCACTTGGATTCCAAGAACTTCTATGCCTTTAACCCTGCGTTTGACTGTCCGAATAAATAAAAACGCTGCCCATCTAGTTCTTTTGAAATAATACAAAACTGCCGCAAAAAGCAAGAAACCTGCTTATTTCCTGCTTTCTGCGGCATCCCTTTTCTTTTTGCCTGCTCCCTTTATACTGAAATCCCGCAAATTTTATCCAGCGAATCCAAAATTTCCTGGACCTCATCTTCATGACCAGGATATTCTTTCACCAGCTTTTCAATTTCAGCTTTTGCCTTTTTAATATGTTCCATTTGCGCTTCCATACTGGTACGCAGCTTTTGGCGGCGCACCAAAAGTTCATGGTTTACTTCCACCATCTCTTTCTTGTCCAACAAAGCTTGAACCTGGTAAGTCCAGATTTTCGCATCGTAGAGATGATAACTATATAGCTTGCGCAGAAGTTTTGTGGTCAGGAAATCAAGTTCGTCATTGGCACGCTGATATTTCTCCCGTTCCCGCACTGCTTCCAAATACTGCTCCCAAATATAATTCAGCTCATAAGAATTTTTCACATGGTATCTCTCACATGCATAATCCACTGCATTGGTTACATTTACATATTTGAATGAAATTTTATTCAGCAGCGTAATTGCCCGGTTGATATTTAATTGAGATCTCTTAATTTCCGTACTGTCATTTTGAAGGCGCCAAACCATGACGCCCCCCACCGCCCCTACGGCAAGCACTGTCACAAACACAGGCATCTGTATATCAAACTTTAATATATATCCAAGAATTAAAATTAATAGGATTGCAGCACATGACACACTGGCAAGGACATACAAAAGCCTGCGGAGGATTTTCACCTCCTGTTCTAAATTTTCTTTATAATAACGCCATTCTCCTTTCTCACCCTCCAGATACTGCATATCCCGTTTGACAGTAGTCTGATAAGCTTCGTTGGACTGCAGCCGTTTAATCACTTCTGGAATCTGGTTCTCCATCTGCTCCATCTGGGCAAACTGCACATCTGAAATCGTTTTTGCCTTATTTACGTAGGCGTCCCTTGACGCACTTAAGGTAGTAATGCCATGGGCAATTTCCTGAATGGCAGTAAACTCCTGCTCTGGAAGATTTTCAATAGTCTGTATATCCGTCAGATAATCTGTTACCATCTTATATTCCCGTTTTGTTTCCTCCAATGCCTTTGCCGCTGTATGGATCTGCTCGCAATATTCCACTGCCGGATTTTTCCTGACTTTCTTAGGCATTTGCTTTACAATCTCACTGCGTTCCTTGGGTTCCTCCATCTGTGGCTGTGCCTGTTCTTCAAATTCTAATATTTCTTCAACATATTTTGGTCTTTTCTTTTTTCTGAATAATCCCATTCTACTCACTTTTCCTATATTCTGTCCTTACTTACAGCAACAATTTTCTTTTCCCATCCATAATAACTGCTACTCGCTTTTCCGGTATTCTGCCCTTAATTGCAGCAACAGATCCTCGATTGCATTTTCATAACTGCTGCGGTTTCCAGACTGCTTCATCTCTCTTAAATCCTCCAGCAGCCCTGCCATCTTTGGATTCTGTGGTTTTGGTGCCTTGCCTTCTTGGCAGGCAAGGGCAAGAAGGTATGCCTCACTGCTCTCTACCTGCTGCCCTGTCTCATAGGCATGCTTATAACATTCTGCAGCCTGGGTAAATAGAAACTGTTTGGCATAGAGTGTGCCCAAATTATGCCAGACCTGTCCCTGAAAAAACAAGTCACCATCCTCCTCTAATGCCGCCAGGTATTCCAACAAAGCTTTTTTATACCTTCCAGACCGAAGAAACCGATCCCCCCGCAGCTTGGCACGCTGTGCAGGCGTCTTGCTCTTCATGGTTTCTGCAGTGCGAAGGACCTGGTTCATTTCTTCTATATTATAATATCCCCCGGCCTGCAAAATCTGTTCCATACACCAACAGCCGCTCATCTCCTGTGCCAATCCTTCCAAAATCTGCTCTGAAAGTTCCTGCTTTCCAAGCTCCTTCGCCATCCATTGGCACAAAAATTCATTAAAAAAGCTCTCCTCCACAGATTCCACGTTGTGATATAGATAATAACACAATTCTTCAAAAGAATACAAGCTGATACCTGCGCTTACTTCCAGCGGCTGCTTTGCCAACTGGTCATCGCATAACCATACTCTGCCCATTCCTACTCCTCCACGACCTTTCAGCTATATTTCCTTTGCTATCTCATACTCCCATTCCTGCCCTGTTCCCGGCTTCATGGTTCCCCAGCCGATATCTTGCAGTTTCAGGCAAACCCCGCCTTCCTCTCCCTGGAAAACAGTTGCCAGCAATCGGCAGCGCTCCTGCTCTGCCACCGGCAAACCTGGAAGTTCCAGACATTCAATCCTTGCTTCCCGGCTGCCTGGCTTCTGAATCCACAATTCAAGTGCCGGCTCCTCCTCAAGCAGAATCCGAAACTCTTTTTCCACTTGATGGCGATTGTCCCCTGCTTTCAGCAAAGGATAAAAAAAAGCACGATCTCCCTTGGAAACTTTGATAGAAATATGTTCCTTTATTTTATATTCACAAAAATAGATAGTCTCTGCCTTATCCTGACGGCTCTGGATCAGCCCAGAATAACAAGCGCCCCTGGTATAGAGATTCTTTCCCTGAAACGCCCTTCTGCTGCGGCATACCAGCTTTAAAGATTCCTTCATCCAGCCCCCTTCAAATCCAGAACCAATCAGATATACGCAAGACACGATCCTTCCCTCCAGAACCTTTTTTACCATCTCTGTAAATTTTTGATCCCGTTCCATTTCCTGTTCCGGAAGCCTGCCTAAACATACTTCCGCCGTCTCTGCCACCCTGGGTTTTGCAGATCTTTTGCAGGAAAGCAGACGGCAGACGACGCCTTCCCCTTCCTCCTCAAATAAAAACACCTGCTGCTGCCACAGCTCAGCTTCCTGAGACACTACATAGGCATAAAAACTCTCCCGATGATCCTGAATCTGGATCTGGTCCTGCGTAAACCCCAATTCCTGCGCCAGTTCCTTCCAAAACACCACCGCTTCTTTTGTTATTTTTTCCAAAGAAAAAACACATTTTGTCACTGCTTCTACCCCTTGGGTGGGAAGCGCCAGCCGAATGACCTTTCGGAAAAATATAAGCACCAGCTCCTTTGCCTCGTAATCTTGATCTAGAGAAATTATTTCTTTTTTCCAGGCACGTTTCAAAAGATCCGCAATATAATAACCCTCTCCCGCTTCTGCCACCTTTCTTGCTTCCTCTCCAAAACACCATTTCCTTGTCTGCCTATGTTTACAAATTGCTGTGGGAATCTGATACAGCTCTGTCCCTGCCACTGTACTTTTTGTCTCTGGTTCTGCCAAAGCCGCGTGATAGCAGCTAATCTGGGTAAAACGCCTGCCGGTCTCTATACCAATAAACCATTCCTCTCTTTTGGGTCTCATTGCTGCCTCCATTACACATTTATATGATAGGAAATTCCCTCCCCACCAATTCCTCTAATTCGCCATAAGTTTTCAGCCATTCTAACAGCGTGGCTTCATCTTTCATCTGCCAGCCTGCCATCATATCATTGACCAAGTTATAACGGCTATCCTCCTCGCTGCTGCTAAGCTCTGTCCTCTGCAGTTGACCGCTCTCTGTGACTTTCCACTCCCCCTCCTGCTTTTCCTTCACATAATAAGGAATTTTTTCTTCGAAAAACACCACAAACTCTTTTGCAAAAATCCCATCATACATCTGTGTCATCTCACATTCCACATACTCTATACTTCCCAAAGGCTGGTAATACACCAAAATCCTTGCATCGGGATTGGTACGGTATTCCAAGATTACCCTGTCATGGAACAAATATTTTTCTTTCAAACCTTCTGGCAAAGATTGATAGAAAGAGAAACATTTTCCTGTCAAGAGCATTTCCTTCAAAATACTGTCTGCTGTCTCAAGCTCCCGCCCTGTCAGTTCTGTCCCGGAGGCACACCATTTTAAAAATCCCAATCTGCAGACTAAATTTAATTCATTCTTTTCCCTTAACAGAAAAGACAGCTTTTGGAACACATACTCTGACACAACCGCATCACGAACCACATACTGATAACACATCTTTGTAAGATATGCTTGGATAATCAAATCCTTTCCTTGGGTTTTCCCATAATGTTCGAAGACTTTTTCCAAACTTGGTGAAAAATCTCCTGTATACAAAAACCGTTTCAGACAATGCTCCTCCAGCTCATAGGTATCCATTTCAAAATCACATGCCGCATCCCAGAGTTTAAGCATCTCCTCCAGGCTGCCATAAAAATAGCGGCACATATACATCAGAATATTTTCATTATATTTCCCCCGCAGAAATACCTGCCAGCATAACCCAAGGAGAAATGTGTCAGCTTCCTGCTCTTGTCCCATCTCTTCTAGACAATTGAAGATTACATACACAAGCTTGTTCGGAGAAATATTTTCACATCCATAACTTAATAAAAGTTCATAAGCACGGTTATAATGCCGCCTTGCTACCAGAAGTTCCATAACCTTCTCCCTAGTCTTCCTGTCTATCCCCTCAAAAGACAAGGTCAGTAAGAAATCATCCAACATTTCCCCAGTATAGTTATCATAAAAATACGCAGCCATCTGCGGGCGAAGTTCTGACTGGTACCTGTCACTGACCGCAGAAGACTCCACCAGGGTCTGAAGATGGGGGAGATCCTCCGGCTCATAAGTCTGCCAGATTTTCTTCTTATCAAAATATCTCAGCAAATAGGGAAGTTTCTCCTTGGCATGAGCAATGCCCCATTTTAGAAATGGTTCACTGTCTAACAGAGGCGTTACCTCAATCTCTTCTTCCGGCAAAAAACGCCTGCCCCTGGAATCCTCCAGTAAAATCTGCCAGGAACTGCTGTAAATATTCACATATCCGATTCCGTGTACAATGGGCGCAACCTGTTCCTTCTTCAAAGGATATTGGCACAAGATCAAATTCCGGGCATTGGAATTTTTGCAGGTCACCTCACAGGTAAACAAGATCTTTGCAAGGTTATCCGCATGTTCTTCTGTCAGAAACTCTGGTGTCAGAACTTCCCTGTAAACTTTTGCAAGAATACGGTTAATCCTTCCGCCACGAAGCTGCCTCAGTGCAAATTCTTCTATATTTTTCTGGTAATGGGGCCATACTCCCTTCCACTGGGATTTGTTCTTGATAACTGCCGCATAGAGCATCGCCTGGGGACGGCTGGCAAGATTGCTGTAAGATTGGAAATACAAAACTACCTGTTTTGGAAGTTTTTGTATCTGCTGATGATTCGCCGACAATACCCATGCCTCATACAATCCAGTAATCCGCAGATCTTCCTCTACACCCAATTGGTACCATTCCCAGTATTCCTCCGAGTAACGCCTGCCCTTGATACAATAACCGCAGACTGCCTGCAAGGTTTTCCTGCAAGGCGCCGCCTGATAAGCGGCAGTAAGAATCTGGTACCATATAGGGTCATACACGGGAAGTTCCGGCTCCAGTCTTGGGATCTGTTCCGCCATTCCTTTGTTCAGCGCCTGATGTTTGACGGCAAAATTCAAGATCTTGCGTTCAAATACTTGGTACCTGCCCAACAAGAAAGGCTCTTTCATCAAAATGCGCCAAGCCTCCAGGTACAAAAGGACATTTTCTTTTCCCCGTTTCAAATACTTTGCAATGGCTTCCAGTTTCCTTCCTTTACTGTAATTTAATCCCTCGTCCAAAAACAACAGAATCCACAAAAGTACGGGCTCTTCTTGATTCTTCATATAAATTTTGCGAATCTGGCTGGTGCATTTGCGGACATAGGAGGGCTCTGGTTCCCGCAAGGTGCAAAGATACAGGTAATAGGCATACACGGGCGTTTCTTTATTTATTTTATTCCTTGGAAAAGAATCCAGCACCCATTCCGCATCCTGACGTTGGTGGTTTGCCAAAAATACCTGTGCCTTTGCCAAGAGATACCATAAATTATCTGGCATAAGTTCCAACAGTTCATCCAATTTCTTACATGTGCGTTTCGCCCAAATTCCCGTTACCATTTTGCGCATTCCAAATTCCACATAATCCCGCGCCAATGCCGCCTGTTTTTGGCGGATAGCAAGCAAAGAGGAAACTTTTGTGGAAGGTTTTCCCACCACACACAATTCGATTTCTTCCCTCTGGAAAGGAGTCTTTAGAATCAGCCTGCCATAATTCTTCCCAGCATGGAAGTACTCCGGATAAATCATATATTCCACCATTCCATGGCTGCCCACAAAATCCTCATTGGTAAGCCTCTGCTTGATCGGATGGAGCCACATGCCTTCCGCTTCCACTTCAAGGGCAAAATGCCCCCATTCCTGTTTTTTTAATGTAACCTGCTTCTTCTGGGGTTCTGTGATGCCCGAAAAATCACATTCTGCCTCTACCACCTGGAAATATACCCTCTTTTTCTTTCGCGCAGCAATCAAAAATTCCTCTACCTGGGAGCGGTTACAAGGCCTGCGCCGAAGCCCCTGGTAAATTAACTGCTCCTCTGTCTCCTGGGGCTGGAAAATCTCTGGAAATTCCGGCTTTGTAAAAACTTTCACCGCCTCATCGTAAGATTTGCGCGCTAAATTTGCAAATTCAAAAATGCTCTTAACCTTTCCCTGGGAACAATCTGGATAGTTTTTGGAAACAGTCACGGAAAAAGGAAGAAAATATTCTCCCTGATCGCTGATAATATGAAAATTCCCCGTCTGGGAATCCCCTTCCCCCAAGCCCTCACTATGAAATTTAAACTGCTGTACCATTGTAGTTCCCTGAAATTCCGGTTCCAGGCACTCCATTCTGGGGCTGGAGGAATAAATAATACCTGCAATGGGTATCTCATCTGTGCTTTTTATGGAAAACTCTCCCGTATAAACGGTTCCTTCCAACGCTTCAAATTCTAATTTTTCTGGCATAAATTGAAGAAAAGAAGATTGATTGCTGCATATCCCTGCCGCCAGTTCCTCTATTTTTCTCTGCAACTCGTCACCTGCTTGCTTTTTTATCATGATTGGTTATAATAAATACAGTTATTATCAATTATAAACGATTTAAACGCCTGTGTAAAGGCAGATTTCGAACCTGACAAAATCGAAAAGCATTACTGTCCACACAGTTTTGCGCACTTATTGCACAAACTGTAAAAACATGATTCCAGTGTGCAAAAACCTTTTGCCATAGGCAATTTACACTGTATTTTTGCATGTTATTGTGAACGCAGTGGACAGTGTAGAAGACAAATGACCAATAGAATTGGAGGTATCTCATGTTGCATCACAAAGACCATTTTCATGGAAGTGATTTAGAAAAAATTCAACAGATTTATGGGATTAAGAAAGAAGAAATCACAAGTTTCAGCGCTAATGTAAACCCTCTGGGCGTCTCGCCCCTGCTGCGGGAAACGCTTACAAACCACATTGACGCCATCACCACCTACCCCGACCGGGAATATCTCTCCCTGCGCAAATGTATTGCAGAATATGTAGGCACAGACTACGAAAATATCATTATGGGAAATGGTTCCACAGAGCTGATTTCTCTGTTTATCCAGATCCTTCACCCCAAAAAAGCCCTGATTGTGGGACCTACCTACTCGGAATACGAAAGGGAAATTGCCTTGGGCGGCGGCGCAAGCCTCTATTATCCTTTGAAAGAAACACAGGATTTTGCCCTGGACGCGGCAGATTTTACCGCCCAGCTCAATGAAAGTATTGACTTGGTGGTCATCTGCAATCCCAACAACCCCACTTCCGGCGCCATTCCCAGAAGGACTATGCGCAAAATTCTAGACGTCTGCAAACAGAATGATATCTATGTAATGGCAGATGAAACCTATGTGGAATTTGCTCCAAACGACCAGGAAATCACCTCTATCCCGCTGACAGCCTACTATAACAATATCTTTATCCTTCGGGGAACGTCCAAGTTTTTTGCAGCGCCAGGACTCAGGCTGGGATATGCTGTCACAGGCAACCGGGATTTGGTCAAATCCATCAATACGAGAAAAAATCCCTGGACCATCAACTCCCTAGCCGTAATCGCCGGAGAGATCATGTTTCGGGATTCTTCTTATATTACGCAGACACGGGAACTGATTTCTACAGAGCGCTCCCGGATCTATGAACGGTTTTCAAAAGACAGCCGTTTCAAAGCCTATCCTCCCAGCGCTAATTTTATGCTGGTACGCATTCTGGATGATTCCCTGACCTCCGGGGAATTGTTTGACCGTGCCATCCGGCAGAAAATGATGATTCGGGACTGCTCCACCTTTCCATTCCTGGACAACAAATATATTCGTTTCTGTTTTATGCAGCCACAGATGAATGACCAGCTTGCCGACTGCCTTCTTTCATAAGAAGTTCTTTGTGAACGACCGTATCATCATTGACCTTTGGAACATTGTCCCGTATCATGTGTATGGAACATTGTTTGAGCAGGGCATTATGGATAATAAAGAGACAATCATTCTAACCACGATAGACCTCATCAACAAAAAAGGTGAGCAGATATTTGTTAAAAAAGCCTGGGGTAATTATGCAACACCTTACTGCACAATTACCCCAATCCTTTTTCCTCAAAAATTAAATTTCCTGCAATATGCCATTTTGATTGTTTTTACCTGTTTTTAAAACCTTCTTTCTGACACATCACCTTAAGAAAAGCGCCCCGACTGAGAGGCTTGATTTCCTTGTGCCAACCAACCACAACAACTATCATGATCCATGTGCGGCATCCTGCCTTACATAAAAACTTTCACCAGCAGATCTGCCAACACAATTGCCAAAAAACAAGCGATTAAAATAAAACTCCCCTTCAGAAATTCTTTCATCTCTAATATGTCCGAGTAGAACTGGTATATGAAAGTTCTTCGCCTGCTACATTAAAAAACGCTTTTACCCGATAAGAACCCCGCTTGGTCAAGCCAAAGGTCCTTGTCAGACTCAATGTTACTCCATCTGTGGAATCAAGCCAGGAAGCCTTCGTCTTCCAGGTGGATCCGTCTTTATACTGCAGTTCCATACATACGCTGATATGGCAATGTTTCTTTGCAGTAACGCTGCAAGTGGCATGCGCAGTACTTCCGTCAATCAGCAGATTGGAAGAAATATTTATAGTATTTATGTAACGCGGCTGTACTACATCTCCTTGACCTGCTGCCCGCTGCATGAAGGAACCTGGCCTTTGCTGCATCCTGGCATTTGTGGACCGCTGGGACATGGGACCTGCCGCATAACTGATATTGGGAAGCGCTGCCGCCATACAGCAGACAAGCGCAAGTGCCAATACCATTTTTAATTTTCTTTTCATCTTAATACTCCTTTCAGATGCCCTGCCATGGCAGACAATTGTGAAACTATCATTTATACCTTTTCATCCCGCAATTGTCCAAACTAAGGCACTCTAACAATTGGGAGCGCCCTTGGGTATGACGAAAGTCACAAGTATTCTGGTTTAAATTATAAAAACAACCGTTGTATTCACTCTTATTTTATCCACAACAGTGTCAGAAAAACTCCCCCATTGGACATGGTCTGCCTATGTACCAATCGTAACTCTATGATAAAAGGCAAATACCGTTTCACTCAAAAAAGGGATTCCAAAGGGGCAGTTGCGGCTGCCGCCAAAAATCCAATCCCACAAACGAACATTTACACCTATTCTATCTTCAATTACCAAATTTTGGATACACAAATCAAAGGCATCATTAGAGTAACAATCTAAGATGCCATAATATGACACTTTTTTTTATTTTTTTTATAATTTTTCCAATTTTTTTATTTTGTTGCTTCCAGGCTTTCTGCAGTCTCCAACAGCTCTTCTTTCGACAGGCTTCCACTCAATTCAAACAAGTACTCTTCATCAGATAAAATCAGGCTGTGGGTATTGGAATCTTCAATATAATAACCTGTAAAACTATTTATTTTGACTTCTTCAAAATCCTCCCGAATGGATGTAACATTACCCATATTCCCTTTGTCCAACTCTGTCTGCCTTAACACCAAAGCATATCCTAAAGGATTCTCATACACAATCTGATATTCACTAAATATTTCTTTTACTTCTTCAGATACTAATTCATAACCTTCTGGAACGTTTCTAAGTCTATATTTTTGGAAGCTTCCTTCTGAAAGTATTGTACCTTCTTCTCCCTTTTGAATCTCCACAAAATCTTCATGTTGTTCCAAATAATTCTGGAATAACCAGAAGATTACTGGCTGTGCACATGCCGCTGTGCCTCCAACTAAGATCAACAACAGTGCCAACAAAATCAACAGTTTTCTTTTGGAACGGACGGGACGATACAGATCAATAATAGAATTGAAATGTTCTGCCGCTTTCTCTTCTGTATGGTGCAGTAACCGACTCATTTTCCACCGGAATTTGATAGAAAACCAATGTCTAGGTAATTTTTTGGAACGGTTTTCATAATCCTGCACTACCATTTCTTCAAATGCTGCCTTTAACAGACTATCCATACTTTGCATAACTTTCCTGCCTTTTCTTTTGTAATTGTAACAGCTTTATTCAAAGCTTTACTACTCGTTCGGCGCATCTCCTCTAAAATTATTGTCTGCATCTCCCGCGTTCCTATAATAGAAACAATTAAACCACCTAAAATATGACACTTTTCTAAAATAAGTTTGAAATTTTTTAAAAAAAATCATTTCACTTTGTGATATTAACATTTCCCTGCAAATTCTCTTGACTTTTCCACGAAAAACCTTTATTGTATCATTAATATAGTACAATAATACACAAAGAAAATGAGGTGATTTAATGCCATGGAATTTGGATTCTGACAGACCGATCTTTATCCAGATCATTGAAAAAATCCAGATGGATATTATATCTGGACTGTACAGACCAGGAGATAAACTGCCTTCCGTCCGGGAACTTGCCCAGGAAGCATCCGTAAATCCAAACACGATGCAAAAAGCCCTTTCAGAACTGGAACGCACCGGACTTGTTTACTCCCAGAGAACCAGCGGACGATATATTACGGAGGATACCACCATGATTGACAACTTAAAATCTCAACTTGCGAAGGAACTGATTACAGAATTCCTTGATAATATGCACAAACTAGGCATTCCACAGGAAGAAACCATGTCCCTGATTAATGAAATCATGAAAGGAGACGATACGGATGACTCTGATAGAATGTAGGGACCTTACAAAAAAATATGGCAGCCATACGGCACTTTCCAATATCAATATCCAAATTTGCCGTGGTCACATTATTGGGCTGCTGGGACCAAACGGAAGCGGCAAGACCACCTTGATCAAATTGATCACAGGACTATTAAGCCCAAGCGCTGGCGCCGTCTATGTGAATGAGGAACCGGTCGGCGTAAAAAGCAAAAACTTAATCTCCTATCTTCCAGACCACACTTACCTGGACAAACATATGCGGGTACGGGATGTCATGGACTTTTTTGAGGATTTTTACCAAGATTTTGACTCCATGCGTGCATATGATATGCTGAACAAATTGGATATCAACCCAAACCACAAGCTAAAAACATTGTCCAAAGGTAATCAGGAGAAAGTCCAATTGATTCTGGTTATGAGCCGCAGGGCAAGCCTGTATATTTTAGATGAACCCATTGCCGGAGTGGATCCTGCAGCCAGGGATTATATTTTAAATACCATCCTCTCCAATTATGATGAAAATGCTTCTATTCTGATTTCTACCCACCTGATTTCAGATATTGAAAATATTTTGGATGAAGTTATTTTTATCCAGAATGGCGCCATACACACACACGCTTCGGTAGATGACCTGCGCCTAAAAGACCACAAATCCATTGACACCATATTCCGGGAGGTATTCAAATGTTAAGTAAACTGCTGAAACACGAATGGAAATCTGTGACGAAAGTTCTATTTCCAGTAAATCTTGGCATTATCCTGCTAACAATCATTGGAAGCATCATATTGAGCACAGAACTGTTTGACTCCAGGGAGTCATTTCCGCTTGCATTGTTTTTATTGATTCTCTATGCACTTTCGCTGATGAGCTTTACCTTTATCACAATGATCTATGTATATGTGCGGTTTTATAAAAATCTATTTACCGCAGAAGGATACCTGATGTATACCCTGCCAGTGACACCAATCCAACTGTTCCATTCCAAGTTTCTTGTGGGCTGTTTCTGGTGTACTTTTAACAGCCTGCTGTCTGTGTTGTCCACCACCATTTTAGGTTTTTGTGCTGGCTTTCATGCCGCAGCTACAGATAATATGAACAACCTGGTCAATTTTTATTTGGATGGAGCTTTGTCAGATACCATGGAAAAAACAGCAGAGACATTTTCTTTTTCCGATGCCTTTGGTTATTCCCCAGCAGTTTTTATTCTTATGCTCCTGCTTTTGCTGCTGACCTGCTGCGTTTCCTCTGTACTGATGGGATATCTAAGTATCCTTCTGGGACAACTTATTGAGAAATACAAGCTGGCGGCTTCCATTGGGTTTTACATTGTAATTTACCTAGCTACACAGACTATTACTTCCCTGGTAATGTTAATCCCAAACTTACATCTTCTGATGAGTGAACTGGAGCCAGGTGAAAATTTTATGAGCAAATACTTTATAAATTTCTTTCCAGTTACCATTGTCTCCCAAATGATTTTAAGTATCATTTTCTATCTTGCATCACATCTGCTGATGCGGCGCAAGGTAAATTTAGATTAATATTTTATCACTTTTTGTTACTTTTTGCCATATGATTTTATGCAAATTTTGGATGCAACGCTTCCATGCAAGAAGGGTAGTTATTTAATGGACGTTGTACTAGGGCGTGTCAGAAAACAATTTTCAGACACGCCCTAACTTTTCCCTAACTTTTACAAATTATTCTCAAAGAAAACCTTGATTCCTTCAAAGGCAGCGGCTTCATCTGTGCCTTCCACCTGTACTTCCACGGTATCGCCACATGTCTGCCCATATATACGGCGAATATGCACCATCAGCGAATTTTGATACTGCACAGGATTTGATGAAAGTTTGCTTGATTGTGAACTTCCTTTATGTGGCTGCAGGCATCATACTTTTAGGAATGATGGTTCACACTCATTTTATGTGACGTTGGTACCTGCTTGTGATATAATGTTCTTAGAGAAAACAGAGGAAATTTTAATATTGGGAGGAATCCGCATGCTTAAAAAAGACGATTGGAGATTATTGGATGATGTTGAACATCTGAAAAAAGCTGCATTAACCCCAACAGACGGTGAAGAAATTTCTAACCATGCACCACATCTTAAACGTTGTAAATTCTGTTTGGAACCAGTACAGAATACTTGCCATCAACGATGGTTTGTTACGCTTGACTTGCCATATTGCATTTGTGAGACTTGTTATAAAGATTTCAATGAAGATTTTGAGTGGAGAAAACTTGATGGATGGGATATAGACTGGAACAGAAAATAAGTTAGAACTTATAAATTCAAATTTATCCACCAACCATCTTTGGCTGTAGCTGCTGGATAAATTTGATTATGCCCATAAAATTTTGCTAAAACTTCCTGCTTAATATCCTTTACAGACATCCACCCATTCTACATATCCTGAATACTTCTCCAACTCTGGAATGGTAAGCTCTATTGCACTGTTAGAACTGCCGCAGGCAGGAAAAACTGTGTCAAAACGTTTTAATGATACATCAAGGTATACCTTCACCCTCTCATTTACCGCAAAGGGACAGACACCGCCCACCGCATGGCCCACGAAACTTTCCACTTCATCCCGTGTAAGCATTTTTGCCTTTTTCCCAAACTTTGCCTTATATTTAGTATTATCAATTTTGGCATCTCCTGCCGTCACGATCAGCAACGCTTTCCCTTCTACCATAAAGGAAAGCGTTTTGGCTATCCTCTGCGGCTCACAGTGTAATGCGGCGGCAGCAAGTTCCACCGTTGCGCTGGAAACATCAAATTCCTGTATCCTTTCCTCTATTCCATACGTTCCAAAATATGCTTTTACTCTTTCTAATGACATTTCTTTTCCTCCTGTCTGCATCCCTTATGACACGCCGCATGGCACCATGGGGCGTCCTTAGGTATCCCTTATGACACGCCGCACGGCATCATGGGGCGCCCTTGGGTACAAAAAATCACATAAATATATTATCGGTAAGGGGGATATTTTTCATTAGATGATACAGAACTTCTCTTTTTCACCTGACGGCGGCAAGTTCCCTGTGCTTATCTCTTGATATAATTCTGAGTCTGAATAAATTGTCAGAATAAGTTATAATATTTACGATACCAAAATATTAAATATATTGCCAGTATAAACGTAAGCAGTTCGGCAATCGGGATTGCCAGCCATACACCTGTTACTTTCAGAAATTTTAACAATATCAAAAGTAAAACCGTAATAAATCCAATAAATAAACTCCCGCCCCAATGTTTTACCACCAGGGCGGGATACATACCAACTTAACTTAGGGGAAAAGGTGATATGCAAGAACTGTAATTATATTGTAGCATCCATAATATAGTGCGTCAAGATGCCTTATATTATTTTGTTTTTTCAAAAACACCTATTGACAAAAACGGACTTTTTACAACAAAAAGCAAGGTATCTTTCATTTTTTACTTTTCCATAAGAAGGCAGATTCTTCAATATCATATATTAGTAAATGAAAAACCGTTCCAGCAAACAACCGGAACGGTTTTCCATAAGTTTACCCAAAGGGTAATACTATCACTTGCGTATATCATAGCGCCTTTCACAACAGCCTGCAAGTAAAATTCCTTGATTTCGACAAATTTTAACAATAGAGATAAATTTGTTTTACTCAGCACTTATAGAAGTGGGAGTCTTTTCCGATGGGATAAAAACCATGCCTTACAAATCGGACGTTCATCCTTCAAACATCAGGATATCCCAAAAAGGGATATGAACAACAAATACTATTTCATACTTCTGTGTTTACTTCTTAATCTTGCTGCTCAATTTTACTTTACTCCATGTACCATACAAAGTTTCTTTGCCGGATTTCTTATAACTGCGCATCCTTACATAATACTTCTTGCCTGTTTTCAGCTTTGTAAATGTATAAGAAGTCTTTGCCAAATTCTTAGATTTCATGTTTTTCTTAAATTTCTTATCTGTGCTTATTTGAACCTGATACCCAGACGCCATCTTATCCTTTGCCCATTTCACGGTCAGCTTTTTGCCCTTTACTACCTTTACTGACTTTACTGACTGCTTCTTCGGGCTTACCTTGACTGTCACTTTCTTAGATACTTTCCCTGCCTTGATAGTTATGGTGGCAACCCCGGTATTTTTGATTGTTACCTTTCCGGTATTCTTATTCACAGCGGCAATCTTCGGCTTTGAGCTTGTAAAAGTCATCTTGCTCTTGGATGATGCGTTGATTTTGAATGGCTTTGTGCCGTATGCGACCTTATACAAAGTTTTATTACAGGTAATGGATGGAGTTGGATTCGGATTTGGCGCTTTTGTAATGGTAAAGCTGGCTGTCTTGCTGCCAGTATAATTTCCCTTTCCTGTTATAGTTACTGTAGCCGTCCCTACTTGGATATTGTTACTGTAAGAAACGGTATAATCCGTATTTAAAACTAATGTTTTTCCATCCAATTTCACGGTTACAGATGGGGTCTTCGCTTTTCCATCGTAGGTATAACTTGTTTTATCCAATGCCAAGGTCGCTTTGGAAATGTCAGCTTTTTGTGTATCTTCTGGCGCTTTTGTAATGGTAAAGCTGGCTGTCTTGCTGCCAGTATAATTTCCCTTTCCTGTTATAGTTACTGTAGCCGTCCCTACTTGGATATTGTTACTGTAAGAAACGGTATAATCCGTATTTAAAACTAATGTTTTTCCATCCAATTTCACGGTTACAGATGGGGTCTTCGCTTTTCCATCGTAGGTATAACTTGTTTTATCCAATGCCAAGGTCGCTTTGGAAATGTCAGCTTTTTGTGTATCTTCTGGCGCTTTTGTAATGGTAAAGCTGGCTGTCTTGCTACCAGTATAATTTCCCTTTCCTGTTATAGTTACCGTAGCCGTCCCTACTTGGATATTGTTACTGTAAGAAATGGTATAATCCGTATTTAAAACTAATGTTTTTCCATCCAACTTTACAGTTACAGATGGGGTCTTCGCTTTTCCATCATAAGTATAGCTTGTCTGGGACAATGTCACGGTGGCTTCGGAAATACTAACGCCGTTTCCTGGATTGTCGCCATCATCAGGATCAGGTTTGGTGGGAGGGGTGTAGTTATAATGTATTGTCGCTTTTGACACTGCCGCTACCGTATCACCTAATTTACGTATGCTGTTCCACTGCGCTTCAGTACCAGTAAAGTATATATCCGTCAGAGGACAAGATGAGAATGCGGCTATTCCTATTGTCGTTACGCTGTCTGGAATTATGACAGCGGTCAATCCAGAGCAGGAAGCGAATGCTGAAGCTCCTATACTTTCCGCGCCTTGCGGAATTTCCACTCCAGGAAGCATCAGGCAATTCTGAAACATACCCTCACCAATACAGTCTATACTTTTGGGCAATGTTACACCCATCAGATAGTAACATTGCGTAAACATATTGTCGCCCAACTTTACCTGCTTGCTGCCTGGAGCAAACGTTACGCTTGTCAAAGCCTGACATTGAAAAAATGTGGCAGCGCCCACCTCTCCAATACTGGCAGGCAAAGCTATAGAGGTGAGACTTGCACATGCACGGAAAGCATTTTGTGCGATAGTTTCCACCCCTTCAGAAACAGTCACAGAACTAAGATTTTTACATTCGCGGAAAGCACTGTCACCGATGGTTTTCACGCTGGAGGGAATGGTCACAGAAATAATCGAAGAACTGCGGAAAGCGCTGTTGCCAATAGTTGACACACTGGGGGAGATCGCCACACTAAGAATCCCGCAGTTCCAAAAAGCACAGGAACCAATACTGGTAACGCCATCGCCGATAACGACCTTCCTGATTTTGCCGCTGTTATTGTTCCAAGGCTGTTCTTCGGTACTGCTGAAATCTGGCATGGCACCCTTGCCGGAGATGGTCAGCGTACCCGCCTTCGTCAGATTCCAGGCAAGCCCCCCATCAAGAGTTCCAGCTGCAATTGATACGTTGGCCTCCGGATCATTTGGAGGGATATAGCCTTCCGGGTAGCGGGTGATATAATGGCTGGTGTTGCTCAACACCTCTTCCTTAGAGATCGCCCTCCCCCAATGTACCTTACCTTTGTGGTCTCCAGTACTAATGTTTCCTTCAGCAACAACCACGCCCGCCTCGCTGACTTCGAGAACGATTACGGTATGGGCGTCATTGTTCACCCGCAGGATATCTCCGACTTTTATATCCTCAAATTTAAATGCACCCGCTGCATACATCCTGGCTGGCAGACTGCCAAATGCCTCATCGCTGAGTATAAAAGCAAAGGCTACGCAGCCCACGGCACTGATATTCTTCCCATCAAGGGTTCCGCCCTTCCAATGGTAATATCCTTTTGAGTCCGAATAAGGCTCATCGTTGGTCCAGGCTGTTCCCTCCTTATACCCATCCCGATCCTTCAGCGCGATCATGGCCTCATAGACTTCCGTCGGGGCAGGAATTGTACTATCACGGGTGACCAGTTGGGATGTGGATTCTACTGCAAGAACATCCCCTTGCTGCAATGTATCTTCCTGCCATGCGTACACCACCGACTGGGAAGAAATACATAAGCATAGCGCTAAAACAACTGCAAGCATTCGTTTTTTCAATTTTGCAACCTCCTTACTTTTAGTTTTGGGAGAACTTTGGGTTGATAACACTCCCTATTATAAATATATTGTTATTCTTATGCTTTGTCAACAGGAATAGACACAAAGAAATCAATTTTCAAAGTTTGGATGCGGACCTTTCCTTATAGTTTTTTATCTGGTTGATAGCAAGCTTTGGGAGCATGTTCAAGTTGTGCTACACATTTTTTCCTCTATGCAGCACTCACCCATCCTTTATTTATTGTTAATATATGTAGAATCCTTTTGGCAGATAAACCTTAAAATCCACGGCAAGGTCACGGAAATTCTGCGGCAAAACCGTCTGCCGCTGTTAATCCTAAGAAACATCCATTTCCAATATTCTTTTTCTGACTTTCAGCACCATTGAAGGAATTGCGGACAATTCATCTGCCCCCATTCGGATAAATTCCTCCATAAGTTCTAAATCAGCCCCCAACTTCCCACATATACCAACCCACTTTCCATATTTATGCGCATTTTCTACAACCAATTTTATCATCTTAAGAATCGCTTTATGATGAGGATTGTAAAAGTCATTTAGTCTTTCATTCTGCTGGTCAATCGCCAGTGTATATCGTTGAAATCATTTAAAATCCGATGGCAAAATTCTGCCCTCACTGGATTGCATGGACATACTGTTCAGACAAAAATGTCCTCTGGAATATCTCACTGACAATCTCCTGGTCATAATAATCATACCCTAACTGGCTCTGCTTTCCAAATTCATGTCCAATGGTAATAATCTCATTCATAATCTTCCTTCCTTTCTGTTGATAATTGTTTTGTATACCGCATGATCATGCACACCACATAAACCACTACAAACAATTCTGTAAGCGGCATGGCAAACCAGATAGAATCTGCCCCTGCAAGTAATGGAAGCAGGAAAATGAAAATACCACTGACCACCAGTCCCCGTGAAACCGAAACGATAAACGCCGCCTTGGGCTTTAATACTGCCTGAAAATAATAGGTGGAAAACACATTTAAAGGCAGCATAAGAAAAGAAAGTCCGTAGCACCGGATAATCATCGGCGCAATCTGCAGTACTTCTTCTGTCGGGTTCATAAAAACACGGATTATCGGTTTCGGAACGGTCAAACAGACCACTGTCCAAAGCAGTCCGAAAAAGGCAGCAGTTCCCAACGCATATTTTAGTACCTCCCGAATCCTCTCCCCCTTCCCGGCACCGAAGTTTGTGGAAAAGATCGGCTGGGACGCCTGACCGATACTGTAAGCGCAGCACTGCACCAATGTGCTGACATTCACGATTACCCCATATATGGCAAGCGCATTCGTGCCCAAATACGCCATGATCTGCCGATTAAACAGAATCGTCAGAATCCCCATGGCAATGTCAATAAAGAACGTAGAGAATCCTGTCACGCAAATTTCCTTCCATTTGCACAGCAGCTTTGCAGGACGGACCAGCCGCAAGGAATTCTTCTTTGTCAAAAAATGGGCAAGCATAATGAAAACAGAGATTACGGAGCCTCCCGCTGTTGCAACCCCCGCCCCCATAACGCCCATATCACAGGCAAAGACAAAGAAATAATCCCCGAATATGTTAAAGATTCCACCCGCCAGAACACCTGCTGTGGCTAGAACAGGGTTTCCGTCATTCCGCAGATAGGCTGCCAGCGCCTGTGTGAACAAAAAGCATGGAACCACAAACTTAATGGGCAACACATATTCCCTTGCCAGTGAAAGGGTAGTTTCCTCTGCGCCAAAAAGCAGCAGCAATTCCCGGTCAAAGAAAATTATAACCACCCAGACAATTACCGCCAAAACTGCCGCTCCCAGCATGGATGCTGTAAAATATTCATTAGACCGTCCCGTCTGGCTCTCCTCTCTTCCACGGATGGTACTGAAAAGAACGGAACCGCCAATTCCCATTAATAATCCCAGGCTGTAAATGATATTCCACACAGGCGCTACCGTAATAACCCATATTACCTTATAAATTTATCCAATCTGCTAATCCCTCCACCCCTATTTACATAAGTTACATTTAGTATTGGTACTTTCCCCTCTTTCCAGTGATAAACAGAACCGTCATCACCGCCGCTACCAGTTCTGCCGCCACAACCGAAAACCAGATCCCGTCAATCCCGAAAACAAGAGGCAGGATGATAACGGCTGCCACCTGAAATAAAAGACTGCGCAAAAAGGAGATCAGGGCGGAAGTCAGTCCATCATTCAGCGCGGTAAAGAAAGAAGAACCGTAAATGGCAATCCCGGAGAACAGGAAAGAAACCGAATAAATCCTAAATGCCCTTTCCGTCATCTCCATAAGCCCTCTGTCATATCCCACAAAGATACTCGCCAGCGTTCCTGCCAGAAGCTCAGCCAGCCCAAACATGACCACTGCAAAAATACCGATGATAACATAACCCTTTTTTAAAAGCCCCTTTAATTCCGAATGATTCTCCGCCCCATAATGGTAGCCGATTACAGGCGCTACGCCTGTGGAATACCCAATAAAAATGGCAAGGAAGATCATATTTACATACATCAGCACCCCATAAGCGGCAATTCCGTTTTCACCGGCGTATTTCATCAACTGGAAATTATACAGTATACTTACAATCGACATGGATATATTGCTCATAAGCTCTGAGGAACCATTCGTACAGGCTTTTAACAATGCTTTTCCGTCTATTTTCGTTTTTGCCAGTCGGAGCGCGCCGGCATCTGCTCTGCAAAAATATAGAATCGGGATCAGACCGCCAAGAATCTGACTGACTGCCGTAGCAGCCGCAGCACCCACAAGCCCCCAGGAAAAAATTGCCATAAACAGCGCATCCAGCACCATGTTCGTAAGCCCGCATACCACAGTGACCACAAGCCCCATCTGCGGTCTTTCTGCTGTAATAAAAAAACTCTGGAACTCAAACTGGAGCATAAAAAAAGGCAATGATAGTAGTAAAATCTTGCCATAAAGCACACAGTTATCCAGCATTTCCCCTTCCGCCCCCATAAACGCTGCAAGGGGACGGATAAAAATAAAGCTCATAACAGCAATGATAACGCCGCAGACAGCAGTACTGTATACGAACAGAGAAAAGAGCTTCCGCGCCTTTTCCGGTTCTCCCTCACCCATGGTCTTGGAAACCAGGGCGCTTCCCCCGGAGCCAAACATAAAACCGACAGAACCCAAAATCATAAGCACCGGCATGATAAAATTAACTGCGGCAAAGGGCGTCTTCCCAACAAAATTAGAAACAAACAATCCATCCACCACACTGTAAAGAGAAGTGAACACCATCATGACCATGGACGGAAATGTAAACCTCAATAACCTTTTGTAATCAAAGTGATCCGAAAGCTGTATCCGCATACTTACCTCCCATACCAGCGCAGGACAAATCCTGCCACCGCCGATGCCAGTTCTTCCATATCCCACCCCTCCGTATTGACGATGAGATGATAGGCATTTGCCTCTCCCCATTTACCGCCTCCAAGGATTTCCCTTGTTTTGGCACGGGATTTATCAATCCGGCGGATATTCTGCTCCGTCTCTTTGCGGGATATATCCTCCCCCTCTGGAGCCCTCTCCATACAGCGCCTTACTTTTGCATCCATACTAGCACATACAAAAATGCGGAACGGCTCTTTATCCGCAAGCAGCACATCTGCATTCCGCCCAACGATCACGCAGTCTTTTCCAGTCTTTGCAATTCCCTCAACCACACGTTTCTGCACAACCAGAAGATTGGTCTGCATCTGCTGCATCCCGTTTATGCCCGCAAAAGAACGTCCAAATGTTAAGGGCATGGCCTGCCAGTCCCATTTTTCCAATGCCATTTCCACATAGCCCTCATTCAGTCCGTTCTGCTCAGCAATAGCAGTGATAATCTCACGGTCATAATAATCATAACCAAGCAATCTGGCAAGATGTTTTCCAAGTTCCCTGCCTCCGCTGCCAAATTCTCGGCTGATCGTTACACTCCTCATGTTCACAACTCCTTTACTTTTTGTTTAAAATCTGCCAGATACCGCTGTGTCAGATCTATATAGATACTTTTTTCTTCATCGGACCATGACGCAAATATCTCATTTTCTGCCTCGATTATCCGAAAAGCTGTATCTTTGGCAAGCTGCCTTCCTTTTTCAGTAAGGTACACTTTCTTTTTCCTTCCCTCAAAGGTTTCCAGATAAACAATCCCTTCTGATTCCAGTTTTCGCAGTGCAGAATTGATCGTCTGCTTGCTGGCTCCAGATGTAATATCGCCAAGCATACATTCCCCGCCGCAAAAGCAGAGCGTATAAAGAACCAGCATTACACTGTCAGACATTCCCAGTTTGAGCGCCGCGTCATGATAAGCAGTATCAATTTCTGACATCAACAGATTAAACCGCTGCATTTGCACATCGATAGAAAATTCCATATCCATCCTCCTAGTATGATTTCGTACATGTAATCATAAGTATAGTATGATTTCGTACTTTTGTCAAGTGATTTTTATACACATTTCCAGACCAAGAGCATTCAATTACTGTTTAAAACACAAATATAAAAGGATTCCAGCAAATTCAAATTGGGTACGCAAGTAGGTGGGAAGATATAACAGAAATCCTCCACACGATCATTCAATTCTGCTTTGAATGCCCCATGGCAACTTTCCATTGGAGAGTTGCCATGGGGCATCCTGCTTTACCTATACTCTGCTGAATCCCTTTTTCTTTACAGTAATCTGTAAATGCCTGTGAGGTATATTGTGAACCTTGGTCACTGTGCAACATCATGTTTTAGGATGATGGTTTCTTTCTAAAAATTCTGTTCCCTAGCTGGTATTTTTTGTTTAGACTTTTTATTGTACGCCCCTCCTCTAAATTCAGGCGCACGATTTTCTTTTTTGAATTCAGGTTCATAAATTTTTGTTTTTGGCATAGATAACCACCTTCCCTAAGAACCCGGCAAATCATTTCCGCCGCAATTTCCTCCTACTCGATTTTGAAGATAACCGGTCTTGTGCCGTCATTGCAACAATGACTTCACAAGCAGGAATTTATACTCACGAGCAATGACATTTTCCATATCGTTCAAGGCATTAACTCTCGTGAGCCGACGTTATTGGCAAATTTTAGTGTTCGTCAGTATACATTACTGCTATTTTTTCAGAAAATCACTAAATTCTTTCAATTCCCTTTTCTTATCTTCTGAAAGACGGTTAAACTCTATATTATATATTGCTCCCTCCAATGTATATAAATGTACCAGACACACATTCGGGTATTTTTACTTTAACCTGAGAAAGGCGTTTTTTGCGCCTGCTTCAATAAGTTTCTCAGAAGATTCAATGCCAATAGATGTTAGTTTTTTCTCCATTTCTTTACCAATATTCATCATTGACGTCAATCCTGCCATATTTTCCTCCAATATTCCATAATTTTCTTATTACTGCAAACCGGAATTTGAAAAGATTACATTCCAACTATCATTCTAACAGTATTCGCTGTTCTTATCGTTAATTTGCAGCTGATATTTGCACTTGCCGTCTTAGGTCACCAATTTGTTTTTTGATAATCTTTCCTGCTGAAAGAAAAAAATATTGCTTTTTTGTAATCTTTTATCTTTTCTAGTCCTTCTTTAGGTTCTCCAATCTCACTATATACCTCTGCGAATGTAGCAGGTGGCATAATAAGAATTGGCTTTTAATCCCACCAGCAATAATAAATAAAATAATCATCACCGAATAGCTTTGTACTTGGAATTAGTTCACCATTATCACCAACAAGAAAAGTCGGCTGCGAAAAATCTGTTTCTTCTCCAATATCGCTTGGAAATATATCTTGTGGTTCATTAAAAATGTATTTTATCTCATAAAGCGATAACTTGCTGAAAACAATCAAAGTGTCTGCACAAATACACTGCTCACTATTATCTTCTATCATGAAAATCATTTTCAATTACGCCCAAGCCTCCAATTATTCTGTCTCCATCTAAGCAAAGATACCATCCATACTCCGTTTGCTGATTAAGATAGCTTTCCATGCATTCCTCATAAGCTTCTTGCGGTACGCCCCATTTTCCATGAAACCATTCGGCTGCTCTGTTTTTTAATTCTGGTTGTTGCCTTAATGTAATATATTGATAATCTTTTATACTCTCTTCCATCAATTTGAACTATATTCCAAAAGCCTCGTCATATTCTATAATTCCGTTTAATTTGTCTTTGTTTTCACTAAGGCATATTACCATGAAATTTTCATCTTCAACTTCAAAAGGCGCTTTCACACCATATTGACTTGCTGAAACATAACCCGATTTAGGATAATACTTTGAATGCCCTAAGACAACAGAATACCTGTATCCCAATTTGTGTGCTGCCATATGCCCCCGCTTTATCAATGATAATCCAACCCCTCTATTTTGATATTCTGGTAATACAGAAAGAGGTGCAAGTGCAAGAACTTCAACACCATTCACATGTGCATTTCTTCCCTGTCTTTCAAAAATAATTGTACTGTTTCCGATGCCTGAATATCAAATATATTGTCAATATAAACGTGAGCAGCTCCGCAAGCGGGACAGCAAGCCACACGCCTGTTACCTCTAAAAATCTCGGCAATGCCAAAAGAAACACCGTAATAAATCCAAACGTCCGCAGGAAAGATATTGATGCAGATACTTTCCCATTGGATAATGCCGTAAATAAAGCGGATGAAAAAATATTGCATCCAGAGAACAGAAAACTAAATGAAAAAATAATAAATCCATTCTTTGTAATCTCAAAAACATTCTTGTTATTCTCTGCAAATGCCTTTGCAATGCTTTCCCCGCCAAGCAGAGAACACAGAAAAACGAATATGGAAATCCCCACTATAAATCGGCAACAAATACAGACAGTCGCATTTAGCTGTTTTACATTCCCACTCCCATAATTGTAGCTTATGACCGAGGCTGTTCCCATAGAAAAGCCGATATAAAGCGTTGTTAAAAGGAACTGCGAATATATGATAACCGTAATCGCAGCCACACCGTCCTCGCCTAACAATTTCATCATTGTTACATTAAACAGAACTGTCGTTACGGCAGTCGAACACTGGCTTACCATTTCCGACGCACCATTGGAACAGCTTTTCAGCAGAACAGACACATCCATGTTAGGCTTACAAAAGTGCAGCTCACTTCTTTTCATCAGAAAAAATATAGTGCCAGTAATTGACGGTATCATATATCCAATGCCCGTCCCAATGGCAGCACCCTTGATTCCCATTTGCAGCAAAACGATAAAAACATAATCAAAAACAATATTGACAATCCCCGCCAGAACAGCAAGCACTAAGCCTAATGTTGGCTTCCCCGCCGTCACAAACAGATTCTGATATAGCACCTGCATCATGTTAAAAGCGGCGAAAATGAGCTGTATGGTCAGATAATCTCTGCAATATGGGAACAATACTTTACTTGCCCCCAATCCCCAGATGATTTCATCCAAAAACAAAAGTCCTGCCGCTGTAATCAGCAGACCAATAACCGCCCCTGCCACAACAATCAATGTGAAATTGCTTCTGGCTTCCTCTATGTTTCCATTCCCCATTTTCTTCGCAACGACCGCACTGCCGCCTGTCGCAAGCATCGTCCCCAGACCGACAATCGGATTGATGATGGGGCAGACGATATTGATGGACGACAGGGCGTTCGTGTCTACAAACCGTGCCACGAAAATCGTATCTACAATGGTGTATAATCCCATAAACAGCATCATCACCATGCTTGGGAAAGCAAACTTGATAAGGGATATGGTGTTAAAGTCCTCCGCTAACGGGTTTTTCTGTGTTTCGGTCATTCCTTATTTCCTCCTTATTGCCGAATGGCATAGAGGTATCCCTGAAAGGGGCTTCCTCCTTGTTTTTCGGTGGAAGCACGAAACGCTGTGTCGGGTAGCCATATTCCACAAGCAGTTCCCGTTCTGTAAATCCAAGACGGCGGTATTCTTCCCGCCAGCCCGTATCTGCCTTATCGCCTGCACGGTATGTCGTCAACGTAATCTCTTTCCCGCAAAGCAATTCCTCTGCCAGCTTATCAAGGAACAACTTTGTAATGCCAAGATTCCGATACTGCGGATGGACAGCCAGAAAGTCTATGCTGCCTGTGTCGGGCAAAAATCCCATCACGCCAATAGCCATATCGTCATCCCGTAAAATCAAAGCCTTTTTATTCGCAATATACTTATGTAAGTTTGCGGTGTAATCTTTTTTATCCAGACATGGATAGCCGTCAATTGTAAGGCTTACCAGTTCCATCCATTCATCCACATCTGCTGGAGTGGCAAATTTTATATTGTCTTTTGTCAAATCTATTTTTAGAAGCTCCTCCTTCAGATAAATTTCAAGCTGTAATGGGTAGAAGTTTTCCTCTCCCCGAAATTCCGCAGGGGAAGTTTTATACATCGCTTTGAAAATATCCGTAAATGCCTGCTGGCTTTCATACCCGCTCATAAGGGCAATCTCGATAATCGGTTTTTCAGAAAACACAAGAAGTTTTGCCGCTTCTGTAAGCTGTCGTCTTTTTGCGTAGTCGTGGATAGTCAAACCGACGGTCTTTGTAAAAATCCGATGCAGATGGTATTTGGAATAGTGCAGTGCCAACGCCACCATATCTAAATCCATCTTTTCATGCAGATGTTCTTCTATATAGCGGATAGCCTGTGAAACAATGCGTACTGTCTGACCTTGCATTTTGCTTCCTCCTTTCCTCGTTTTCGCCCGCACTTTTTAAACATTATGATATGCCAAAGCAGGGGGTCAATGAGATATTGTAGCACAAGGAGTTTTCTGCCTTTTCATCATTCTTGCTATGTTTTACTTGTTTCCCGTATTTATCTATTCCTTTTCATAAATAACATACGATTCATACTTGGGACATACTTGAAAGAACACACCAAAATATCAATATTATTTTTTGAATATGTCAATCGCATGGCTTGTGATTCCTGCCAAATCTTCCCTCTCACAAGTAGCAAAGTGGTATTTCAAATATAAACCAAAAGTATCATTATCCATTTTATCTATTGCTTCACGCATGAGCAGCGAGCAGCCGTCTGTTGCGACATAATGCAGACGGATTGTAGGAAATACAGACATCAATTCGTCAATATCTTCTTTACGGACAAGTTCAAACAAATCCTTTGGCTTTGATTTTGCAGCAAATGTTTCGGAGTCAAGCAATCCATTTTTTATATACTCAGGCACATTGATGTTTCCGTGACAAAATCCCTCGTCAAGAAGGCATCCGTCAGATATGACATATGCGGCAAAAATAATTCCGCCTTGTTTTGTTACACGGATTGCTTCACTCAACGCCTTCCTTTTATCCTCACCATTATAAAGATGGTACAGTGGTCCCAATAACAGTGTAATATCATATTTGTTGTCGGGAAAGACAGACAAATCTAATGCGTTGCCTTGCGTGATAGTTATATCTTCATTTGACATTGTATTTTTACGAAAGATGTCGATGTTATGGCTTACCAATTCCACTGCATCAACAGTATATCCCTGACGTGCAAGCGCATGGGAATAACGCCCAGTTCCCGCACCAATTTCAATTACAAGATTCTCTGGACGTATGTATTTTTCTATATAACGCATAGTGGTAAGAAACTCAACCGTTCCATGTTTTAATGTCAAACGGCTGTCTTCATCATAGTTATTGTAAAAGTCAATTAAATATTAATTTGTTTTCATGTCACACCTCTTTACAAGTAATAATAAAATACTGTCAGACTGGTAAATCCCAATCTGGCTTTTCTTTTTTGGCAAGTGCTGTTAATAGATTCATCACCATTGTTTCAATATCATCTCTGGCTAACAACAGTTTATTTGTCGCTGTCAAAACCGCAATACCATGTGTATAAAGAAATAAGTCTAAAAATATTGCTTTTCCATGAATTAAATCCATGCCAATAGTATCTGAGAAATTCTCTGCTTTTTTCTCATTGCCGATTTCCTTATAAAAATCTTTTGCTTTTACCATATCTAAATCCATATCCTTTATAAACAGCAACTTAAATAACTGTGTTTCTTCCCTTGCAAACTCAATATATGAGAGGGGCAAAAGCAGATAAGAACTTATATTTGCTGAACTTCTGTAATCTATAACATATTGCTCATAAAATTTATACGCAAAATCGAGGAACTCTTTTTTTAACTCGTCCATATTTTCATAACAAGTGAAAATTGGACGGGTAGAACATTTTAACCTGCTTGCAATACTTCTGGCATTTACAGTTTCAAATCCCGTTGCTCTTGTAATATCCAACACTGTGTTTAATATCATTTCTTTCGTTATCTTTGCTTGAGGTGGCATTAGCGTTTCTCTCCTTCATTTTTTGTTATGTTACTTATGTTACACCAGTTTACAACTTTTTTAATAAAAAAATGCCGCACAAGGCTTTCTGTTGTATAATGAATTTGACCAAAACATTACAAAGGATAGTGACCCTGTACGACAAACTTATTATACAATGAAAAAAC
>CATOOV010000036.1 GCA_951801955.1 uncultured Lachnospiraceae bacterium | reverse complement strand
GGTCAGCAATCGCCACCGCCGAGAAACCCATGTCAATCAATAAACTGATGTGGCTATGCCGCAAATCGTGAATCCGTATGCGTTTCACCCCTGCGGCTTTTGCGCCCCTGTCCATCTCGTGATGGAGGTAACTCTTTGTTACCGTGAAAATGCGGTCTTTCTTCTTTAAACCGTACAGCATACTGATATACTCCTGCATTTCCTCACAGAGAAACTTTGGCATCTTGATTGTGCGGTTGCTCTTTTTTGTTTTCGGAGAGGTAATCACGTCCTCCCCATGCAGGCGTTGATAGGATTTGTTAATCGTGACCGTTTCCTTATCAAAATTGAAATCAGCGGCGGTCAAAGCTAATAATTCTCCCTCTCGGATTCCGCACCAGTAAAGCATCTGGAACGCATAATAGGAAACTGGCTTGTCCATCATTTCATCCGCAAACTTCTTATATTCCTCTTTTGTCCAGAACAGCATTTCCTTGTGTTCCTCGCTCCCCATGTTCCCCGCCTTTGCCGCAGGGTTGGAGCGGAGGTCATAATAACGCACCGCATGGTTGAAAATCGCGGAAAGCTGGTTGTGTACGGTTTTCAGATACGTCTGCGAATAGGGATTGCGCTTTTCATCACGGTAGGCAAGCAGCTCATTCTGCCATGCAATGATTTCCTTTGTGCCAATCCCGCTAATTTTCATCTTTCCAAAATACGGAAGAATCTTCGTCCGAATGATATGCTCTTTTGTCAGCCAAGTGTTCTCTTTCAGTCGGTTCTTGACATCATTCGCATAAAGCTCTGTAAAGGCTTCAAAGTCCATATCAAGGTCAGCGGAATTTTGTAACTGGAACTTCCGCTCCCACTCCTGCGCCTCCCGCTTTGTGGCAAACCCACGCTTGCATTTCTGTTTACGTTCGCCCTTCCAATTCACATACCTTGCCATCACATACCATGTGCCGTTGCCCTCGTTCTTAAATACTGGCATTTATACCATCTCCTTTCCCTGTTTTTCTCCTGCCCCGTAGAGCCTTTCCTCAAAATACTGGCGGTTGACACGCCCCGCAATCGTGATAAAGCCCTGCTCCTTCAGCTCGTCATTCAGTTTCTTGATGAGCTTGTAAGCATAAGGCTTTGATACGGAAAGCTCTTGCGCCACCTCATCCACACGGATAAATTTGTTGTCCATACAATTTCCCCTTTCTTGTCTAAGCATTTTTGCTTAATTCATAATACTAAACATTTTTGCTACTGTCAATAGGTTTGCAAGAAAATATTAAACTTTTTTGTTTCTCCTATGCTTGACTTTATCTAAACATATATGCTATACTCCTCATAAACATAAAAACAAGGAGTGAAACATCATGGCAATTGGCGAAAGAATACATTTTTTCCGCATCATGCGGGGCATGACACAGAAATATCTTGGCATGCTTGTCGGGTTTCCCGAACGGAGCGCAGACGTACGTCTGGCACAGTATGAAACTGGCTCACGCAAGCCAAAGGCAAACTTGACGGCTACACTGGCGCAGGCTCTTGACGTTGCGCCGCAGGCTCTTGACATACCCGACATTGACAGTTACATCGGGCTTATGCACACCTTATTTACCCTTGAGGACATTTACGGTCTTACCGTCAGTGAATCAGACGGTGAAATCCGCTTAAAAGTCAACAAAGACAAAAATAAGGATGCCGCCGAACTGCTGAAAATGCTCTCTGCTTGGAAAGAGCAGGCAGACAAGCTCTCTGCCGAGGAAATCAGCAGGGAAGATTACGACCAGTGGCGGTACAATTACCCGAAGTTTGACACCACGCAGCATTGGGCGAAATCTCCCTCTGATGAATTGAGCGATGCCTTAGTCGAAGCGTTCAAAGACAAGCTGCCAGACTAACCAATCCAGATTGGAAGGTGTAAAAAACGTGATTATCAGAGAATACCGCCCCTCGGACTGTAAATACTTAGCGGAGCTGTTTTATCAGACTGTCCATTCCATAAATGCCAAAGACTATACAGACCAACAGTTAAACGTCTGGGCAACTGGCAATGTAGACATAAATGAATGGAACCTGTCTTTATCCGAGCATTTCTCACTTGTTGCCATAAAAGGCGGCATCATAGCAGGGTTTGGCGATATTGACAAAACAGGCTACCTTGACAGACTTTATGTCCACAAGGACTATCAAAGCCAAGGGATTGCCGCCGCTATCTGCGATAAACTGGAACACGCTTTTGAGGTAAGCAAAATAACCACACATGCTTCCATCACTGCAAAGCCGTTCTTTCTTCACAGAGGATATAACATAATTAAAGAACAGCAGGTAATCAGGTCAAATATCCCCTTGACGAATTACATTATGGAAAAACCGCTTTAACCATCACCCCAATTCACTAATCAAAAAACACAACAAAACGCCCTTAGCCATGAGTTCCTACCCACAGCTAAGGGCGTTTCTAATATGGATTTATTTCAGCCGTCCAAACCTCTTGCAAATCATTCTCCCACCAACAAACCACCTGACAGTAAGAATAATCGCACCCAAACGACTGTTATCAATTTGTTATCAAAAGACCTTTCCAAAGTCCGCAAACCCGCATAAACACTAGGTTTACTAAGCATTTTTGTTTATTCGAACTCAATCGTCCCAGGTGGCTTCCCTGTGCAGTCGTACATAACACGATTCACTCCTTTTACCTCATTCACAATCCGATTCGTCACTTTGTTTAATAACTCCCAGGGAATTTGCGCCGCTTCCGCTGTCATAAAATCGCTTGTATTTACGGCACGAAGCGCCACAGCATAATCATAAGTTCTGAAATCTCCCATGACACCCACAGAACGCATATTAGTCAATGCTGCAAAATATTGACCTAACTCCTTGTCCAATCCAGCCTTAGCAATTTCTTCTCTGTAAATATAATCTGCATCTTGGACAATTCTAACCTTTTCCTCTGTAACCTCCCCAATAATACGAATACCAAGCCCTGGTCCAGGGAATGGCTGACGGAACACCAAATGTTCTGGGATACCCAGTTCCAGCCCAGCTTTGCGCACCTCATCCTTAAACAACATCCGCAATGGTTCAACAATTTCCTTAAAATCCACAACATCTGGAAGCCCTCCCACATTGTGGTGGGATTTGATAACGGCAGACTTACCAAGACCAGATTCAATAACATCGGGATAAATCGTACCTTGCACCAAATAATCCACAGCACCAATTTTTTTCGCTTGTTCTTCAAAGATACGGATAAATTCTTCACCGATAATCTTGCGTTTTTCTTCTGGTTCCGTTACACCCTTTAATTTTTCATAATATCTCTGCTGTGCATTTACACGAATAAAATTCAGTTCATAAGCTCCATTTGAACCAAATACTTGTTCCACTTCATCCCCTTCGTTTTTGCGAAGAAGACCATGATCTACAAAAACACATGTCAATTGTTTTCCAACTGCCTTGGATAACAATACTGCTGCAACAGATGAATCCACGCCGCCAGACAATGCACACAATACTTTGCCTTTTCCAATCTGCTGGCGCAGGTTTTGAATGGTTGTCTCCACAAAAGATTCCATTTTCCAATCTCCAATACAGCCACAGACTTTATAAACAAAATTTGAAAGTATTTTCATGCCCTCTGCAGTGTGCACAACCTCTGGATGAAACTGTGTGGCATATAATTTTCGCTCTGGGCATGACATTGCCGCCACTGGACAAACCGAAGTATGAGCTGTAATCTGAAATCCATCTGGCACCATCTCAATATAATCTGTATGGCTCATCCAGCCAACTGTTTTTGAAGATACACCTTCAAAAATTACATCAGAAGCATCTATCTCAATTTCTGTATGACCATATTCGCTAACGGGAGCTGTTTTAACCTCACCGCCCAAAGTAAGCGCCATCAACTGCGAGCCATAACAGATACCCAAAATAGGGATTCCCAATTCAAAAATTTGTTTCTGATAACGAGGAGATGTCTCATCATAAACACTGTTGGGTCCACCCGTAAAAATAATTCCTTTGGGACATATCGCTTTGATCTCGTCGAGACTTATTGTATATGGCTTTACTTCACAATATACATTACATTCCCGTACACGCCTGGCTATAAGCTGGTTATACTGTCCACCAAAATCAAGAACAATTATTGTTTCTTTTTCCAATGCTTTTCCTCCTGTCTATTACAATATATTTATACCTTATGAAACGACCGAATGACCTTAATGGAATGCCCTTCGGACATACCTCATGAAACGACCGAATGCTCTTAATGGGATGTCCTTGGGGGATATCCTATGAAACGACTGAATGGTCTTAATCGGCAGCACATATGCCGATTTTGCAATATCTAAAATACCATGTGCCAGTCGGTTCTTCTGCATCTAATGTTAAATGGATATCCACCAGTCTGGGTGCCTGCCACTTCGCCCTGCTATGTCGGTGCGCAGACGTGTACCGTCCCCTAGCGCCTGCCACATACCATATCACTACTATAAGTGATGAGTACAACAAATTTGTCTCATTGGAAATTAGGTCTCCGGCTGAGAGAAAGCCCCCAGCGGATTGCAGGGATGCGGATTTGTTCTCATATAGGAAATTTCTCCCCATTTCCTATATGAGAACATAACTATGCGCACTCGCACAAAAGGAAAACTATTGCTTCGCAATTGTGCTCGGCGCGGAACTAAAAATGCGTTAGCAAAAAACTTGATCGTGGGTGTGCGTGAAACGCACTTTTATTCCTAATATAGGTATAGGAAATTTCTCCCCATTTCATATATGAGAACATAACTATGCGCACCCCGTAGCAAGAACGCCGATGGCGTTCTTGAACCATCAACATGGCAAATGGCAAAATTTACTCAATGTCCTGCCTGAAAATTGATATTTCTAAGACAGGATACTGAAAAATCCAACTAGCAGGATAATTCAAAACTTTTTCTACTTAATTATATAGGAGGTTATCCGCATTTACAAGAATAATGTCCTAAACTTTTTCAACATTTTATTTAATTCTTTGATTACTGTTACGGAACTGTATTGGCGTCATATCGTATTTCTTCTTAAACAGGCGGTTAAAATGTTCTACATTTTGATAACCAACACTTTCTGCAATCTTTTCGACTGTCATACTTGTACTTTTCAGGCGTGTCCTTGCGGTCTTCATACGTACATTTTTCAAGATTTCACCAAATGTCTTCCCAGATTTTTGTTTGATGTATTTTGATAGATATGGCTTGGTTAAATGCATTTTATCCGCCAATTCATCCAGTGTCACTGTCAAATAGTTTTCCTGAATATAATTCATAATCTCGTTCAGCCTCTCGTCCCGACATTGCTCATGCTTCTGAATCATCTCAAGTTTATTGACTGCCACACACAATGCCTCTATGGAAGAAGAAATAATATCTTCATCAATTCCAACTCCCCAATACATTTGATTATTACAGGATATTCCCACATAAGAAACCGCCTTCGCAGAAGAACCGCGGGACATAGAATGTTCCTCATAGACGGACAATTCGTAACTGATATTAAAATACTGCTTCAAAGCATTGCTCACCGCATCCAAACGGCCATTTCCATTTCCAGTAATCACACGCACCTGTCCTTTATGGGAAATCGTTGCTTCTGCCACGAAGCCTCCTTTTTGCTTAAAATGATGCTCTTGGATCTGGAAGTAAGGCATATGATCTACATAATGCTCCTCAAAAATTTCATACACCAGTTGAGGGGATAATTCCATATGGCGGTGGTCAGAAACACCTTTGACAGTATAACCCACTTCCTCCCGCATTTTTTCTGGTATAGTGATCCCATAATTTTGTTTCAAAATATAAGCCACGCCTCCTTTTCCAGACTGGCTGTTAATGCGAATCACATCAGAATCATATGTGCGTCCCACATCTTTCGGGTCAATCGGAAGATACGGTACAGTCCATGGTCCCTCTGGATTATCTTCCCGGCAAGCCATCCCCTTTGCAATCGCATCCTGGTGTGAACCAGAAAACGCCGTAAATACCAGTTCTCCAGCATAAGGCTGCCTAGGTGATACCTGCATACGGGTACAACGTTCATAAGTTTCTGCTATTCGGGACATATTGCTAAAATCAAGCTTAGGATCCACACCATGGGAAAACATGTTCATGGCAAGCGTTACAATGTCCACATTTCCAGTGCGCTCACCATTGCCAAACAGTGTTCCCTCAATTCGGTCTGCCCCTGCCAAAATACCAAACTCTGCATCACAGATGCCAACCCCGCGGTCATTATGCGGATGAAGGGAAAGCACCACATGTTCACGATAATGCATATGTTTACTCATATATTCCACTTGCCCTGCAAAAATATGAGGCATCGCATTCTCTACCGTAGTAGGGAGGTTGATGATCGCTTTTTTTTCTGGCGTTGGCTGCCATATATCGAGCACCGCATTACACACTTCCAAAGCATAATCCATTTCCGTCCCTGAAAAACTTTCTGGACTATATTCAAAGGTAAAATTACCCTCTGTTTCATCTGCCAAATTCTTTAAAAGGATGGCGCCTTCTATGGCAATTTGCTTGATCTCTTCTTTACTCTTTTTAAAGACTTGCTCACGCTGTGCCAGAGACGTGGAATTATATAAATGAACTACGGCATGAGGCGCACCTTTTACTGCTTCAAAGGTTTTTCGGATAATATGTTCCCTTGCCTGGGTCAGTACTTGTACCGTTACATCTTCTGGTATCATATCCCGTTCAATCAAGGCACGCATAAAATTATATTCTGTTTCTGATGCCGCCGGAAAGCCTACCTCAATTTCTTTGAATCCTACATCCACTAAGAGCTGAAAAAATTCCAGTTTTTCCTCCAGGCTCATAGGTTCAATTAACGCCTGGTTTCCATCCCTCAAATCCACGCTGCACCATATGGGCGGAGATGTAATATACTCCTTTTTCACCCAATCATAAGATACTTCTGGTGGCATAAAATACTGTCTTTGATACTTTTCATAATTTTTCATCATTCTTTCCTCCATGATTATACAATCAGATTTATCTTCGATATTTCGAACAACACTTATACCTATCTGTGTAATTTCCTAACATCTTTTTAAAAGAACACCTTTTAACACTCAAATCCTGATATACAAAAAAATCCTTCGCATCCACTATCCAAAGATAATAGAGGCGAAAGATAACGTTATCCAGCGCGGTACCACTCTACTTCATGTTTCCATGCACTCATCCACACACAATGCCGCAAAAAATTACTGTTGGAATCCTTCAAATTCATTCCTTTTAGCTTTGACATTTCTATGTTTATCTCTATAACGGGAGAAACCGTCCTGGCTTATTTTCTTCTGAAGTCAAACATCCCGCAGCAAGCTGACAGGGCATGTCTTAGCTTGTTTTTCGCAAGTTCGCCCCAGGGGGCGGGGTATTTGCACCCAAAGGGCGCTTACCCTCGCGGCTGTCTGCACTCCGTTTCGGTCCATGCTTCATATGCGCCACTGGCGCATAGCACTATCAAATATCCATGGAAACATTTCCATGTTCCTAAGTGCCCTTTAGGTACATTGCTCGCGGGTATAAAAATTATCAAGACTACATATATTCGTTCTAACTTGTCAGAATATCTTGCGCCGGAAGCTCCAAGACCAGTTCACTGTTTAGTCACTGCCATTTCCCACCAACTATGGCTCTCTGTAAGATCCGCTACAGCTACTATTCCTCTTCATTGCTTTTCACAGGTTATATCATAACACACATTTTTCCCATTGTATAGTGACAATGTTAATCAATTTTCTTGATTTTTCTTGTTATTGTATACAAAATACTCTTTACCTGATAATCATTTTCCCTTATAATGGCATACCTTTTGAAACACCTAACGGCATGATGGGGCACCCTTTGGGTATTCCACGAGTAATGATGAAAGAAAAGGATAGATTAATCTAAAATCTCCACAACATACTTTTATTTCCTCTACCCTTTTCTTTCTACGACTCAGACAGCCCCTTTTTGATGAAGATATTTTTCTCTCGTTGCCAAACCTCCTCGTATATGCCGCTCAGATTTATTTACATCCAGAACTTTACGTGCCTGTGAGGCAAGTGCTGGATTAATTTGGACCAAACGCTCGGTAACATCTTTATGTACTGTACTCTTGCTAATTCCAAATTTTTTTGCAGTTTGGCGGACTGTAGCATTTTCCTCAATAATATAATTGGCTATATTAACTGCCCGCTCTTCTATATATCCTTTCAAAGAAATCCCTCGTACATTGTTTTTTATAATGTATGAGGGATTGGCTCAAGTTATGACAATAGATCTATAAGCCTTAACTGTTCTGTATATAAAAGTGGTTAAATTTCTATTGTACTGACCTTAAAATAGCGATATAATAAAAAAAGAAACGGATATTCAGGGAGGTTTATGATGAAACAACAAAAGAAAAAGACAAATTCCAAAAAAAGAATCGCAAATGAAATCCTTCACCAAATTGGCGGCAGCGTCATTTTTGTATTTTTACTGATTGCAGTCGTTGCTGTGTGCATGGTAGGATGGCTGAGCATTACATCAAAAAAAGCGGAACTGATCGAGGAATCCAATGCTGCTTCTAACCAACTTACCGGGTTTTTAGGGCAATATACGAAAAATGCAGAGCAGTTGGCAGCTAATCCTGAAATTAAATCTGCCATGAAGGAAACAAAAGCTGGCGATGAATTCATAAAGGCTAAAAAAATGGATACTGTGATGGAAAACCTCATCAATATCTCAAAGACAGATACAGAAAATGTCATGGCAGTCTGGGTATCTGATTTAGATGCAAGCGCACTGGTTCAATCTGATGGTTTTATAAGCGAAGAAGGATGGGACATCACCGGACGCGGATGGTATGGCTGTATTGAAACCAAGGAACCAATCCTGACAGAGCCCTATGTGGATTCTTCCACTGGGAAAATGATTTTAAGCGCTGCGGCACCAGTTTTTGATGATGCCACAGGAGAAGTCCTTGGCGCCGTGGGCATGGATATCTCCCTTGACCATATGACAACAATTTTGAGCGAATATAAAATCGGTCGCAACGGATACATGCTTTTATTATCTGAAAACGGCATTTTCCTTTATCACCCCCAGAGTGATATTATTCAAAAAAGTATCAACGAGGTAGACATTTCCCAGAATGCCATCCAAGCAGTTGCCTCAGAAAGCAATGAATTTTTAAAATACAAAATTGGCGGAACCACAAAATACGGTTCCTTACAACATGCAGGAAATACCGGATATATTGTACTCAGCAGCCTGCCCTTTTCAGAATATTATGAAATGTTGGGGGCAATGGTTCTCGCACTCATTCTGATCTTTGCCATTGGCATCACGCTTATTGCAGTCAGTATCAAGAAAAGTTCCGCTCGTTTGACAAAACCTATTTTGGAACTGAACCATACCGCACAGCAGCTTGCCGCTGGGAACTTAGATGTAACTCTTGACATTACAAGTGAAGATGAGATCGGGGAACTGGGCGGCTCCATCCAAAAGACAGTGAATCGCCTGAAAGAGTATATTGTATATATTGATGAAACTGCAGAAGTATTGGCACAAATTGCTGACGGGAATTTAAGTATTGATTTGAAACATGATTATGTCGGCGAATTCCAGAAAATAAAAACAGCCTTGCTCAATATTTCCGATTCTATGAATCAAGTGATGTTGGGAATCCATGAAAGCTCTGAGCATGTGTCCGTTGGAGCCTCTGAGCTTGCCTCTGCCTCCCAGGTACTGGCAGAAGGCGCAGAAGAACAGGCTGCGTCCATTGAACAGCTTACCGCAACGACAACTACTGTTGCAGAGCAGGTAGAAAACAGCCGCAGGGAAGCTGAGGCATCCGCCAAAGCCACTGCACAAGCCTCCACATTCATTGAACAGAACCAAGAGAAAATGAAACTGATGATAGAGGCAATGGATAAAATCCACCAAACCTCCCAACAAGTTGTTGGAATTATCCAGACAATTGAGGATATCGCCTCACAGACAAACCTGTTGTCATTAAATGCCTCCATAGAAGCGGCACGTGCCGGTGAAGCTGGAAAAGGCTTTGCCGTCGTTGCGGATGAAATCGGAAAACTTGCCTTAGAAAGTTCTGAGGCAGCAAATACAACAAAAGAGTTAATCGAAATCTCAATGGAAGAAATCCGTAAAGGAAATACGATTGCTGACAGTGCCATGAATGCCCTCAAAGAATCCGTAAGCGCTGTGGGACATGTAAATGAAATGATCCAAATAACGGCTGAAAATGCGGCTATCCAGGCAGAAAACATGGAACAGCTCCGTATTGGAATTGAACAGATGGCTCACGGAATACAAGATAATTCCGCGGCTTCCCAAGAAACTTCTGCCACTTCAGAAGAACTGGCTTCCCAGGCTGAAATATTAAATAAAATGGTACAAAAGTTTAAACTTTGCTAACGAAACCTTAAACAATCTTCCCCTTGAACCTGCCATACTTTTTTGTAAGGTTTTCATCTCAAGGCAAGTGCCTGTTTTTTCGACTAAGGCGTGTCTGAAAAATACTTTCAGACACGCCTTAGTGTATTACCCTGTTGATATTCGGCATTTTCCCATTTTTAACCGATACTACACCAGTATACGTTTTTCCTTCCGCCTGACGAAAAAAACAATCAATGTACATTAAAACATCTTTTTCTAAACTATGTGTTCAAAGCGCCAGTAATTCATAGAAGCTTGTATCAAACGGTCGTTCTACAAATTCTGCCCTTAAATCCTAATTACAAATTTCTTCTACAAAAGAAAATTTTGTCTCTGTTGCTTGGAAAAATTCACTTTTCGCCATTTCAAAACATTGAATGATTTTCGGGGAAAATTCCCCGCACTCTCCATTTTTAATCATGTTTACAGCTTCCTCTACCGCATACGCTTCCTTGTAAACACGTTTGCTTACCAGCGCGTCATAGACATCCACAATAGATACCACTTGTGCCCAAATTGGAATTTCCTCACCTTTTAATTGGTCTGGATACCCTTTTCCATTATATCTTTCATGGTGATAGCGGCAAATGTCATAACAATAATTGTAAAACTCATTTTCTTCCTGTTTAAAATTCTCCAACAGTTCACAGCCATAAATTGTGTGATTCTTCATTTCCTCAAACTCTTCATCCGTCAGCCTTCCCGGCTTAAGCAAAATACTATCTGGAATCGCGATTTTCCCAAGGTCATGAAGCGCCGAAGCATTTACAATCATTTTCACAGATTCGTCTGTAAGTTCATATTCAGGAAACTCCTCTTTTACATATTTTAAAAGAATACGTGTAAAGTATTTTACCCGCTGGATATGTTCTCCTGATTCTAAACTGCGGAATTCCACCACAGAACTCAATGCATTTACCAAGAATTCATTGTTCCGTTCCAGCTTATCCCTGCTTTCCCGCAATTGTCTGGTACGTTTCTCCAGTTTCTTTTCAATATCTATTCTGTTTTGGAACAATTCAATAATATTCTGTGCGCGGCGCATAACTACTTTTGGTTCAAAAGGCTTATAAATAATATCAGAAACCCCATATTCATATGCCCTTACTTCACTTTCTGCTGTCGCCTCGCCAGTAATCATAATTACAGGAATCTTACTCATATGCCCTTTTTGAGACATATATTCCAATACATCCAGCCCTGACTTATTGGGCATCATCAAATCAAGAAAAATAAGGGATAACGTATCATGATATTCCTGGACCAGCTCAATTGTCTCAACACCATCTGCCGCCTCCAAAATCTGATACTGTTCTTCAAAAATAAAACTAAGCATTTTACGATTAATTTCCACGTCATCCGCAATCAATATGATATGTTTCTCCATTTTTACCTCCAGTGGAGCAGTCGCTGCATCTTAAATTTTACAAAAAAACTCACCAGTACTTATTTTCTGTTTCAAACGCCACCGATATAAGTTTGTTACTCACCGCTTATAGAAGCAGAAGTCCCCTCCTATCTGATATACATTGAAAACTCGCTTTTTTGGTTCCAGATTTTACTGCTCTAAGAATGTTTCTGTTCCTTCTTAACCTAAAAATACCGCCAGTACTTTGACGGCGGCGCACATACCAGTCTGCAGTATCTGCAAAGTCGTGCGCCTGATAATAGCCTGTATCATCCGTATAAATTATTTATATGTTTTTGTGGAAAATTTGAGTTTTGTTGGCACGATACAAGGTATATTCTAACATATAATAATTTACAAAGTCAACAACCCGCAGCAAGCTGACAGGTATCAAAATTGCTGCGAGAATCATTACAAATCAATATCAACTTTCAAAGACGCCTTTACAGTTTTAATTTTGCAAATGCGTCTGCAAATGCCTGATTTACTGGCTCTTTCGCCTCTTGTTTCATCTTGTTCATATAACGGGAAACATCCTTCTTTGATACTCCGCCCCCACTTTCTTTTTTCCTTTTCTCAAATGCAGATAATTTCTCCCGGTATCCGCAGGCACAGAAAAATTTTCTGTTGTCACCCTCCCCTGCCAGCTCCATTTTCTTGTGGCATTGGGGACAACGTGCATTGGTAATCTTAGACAAGGTCTTCCGGTAACCGCATTCCCGATCCTGGCATACCAGCATTTTGCCATTTTTATGATTAACCTCCAGCATCAATTTGCCACATTCTGGGCACTTTTTATTGGTAAGGTTCTCATGGCGGTACGTCTTTGCAGAAGCCTGGATATCCTTTACAATATCCACCGTATATGCACGAATTTCTGCCTCAAAATCCTTCTTTTTTGTCTTTCCGCCTGCAATCTCGGAAAGCTCCTGTTCCCATTTCGCTGTCAGTTCCGGGGATGTCAGCCCTTGAGGCGCCAACTCCAGCACCTGTCTGCCCTTGGAGGTTAAATGAATGTACTGGTCACGTTTTTCAATCATAAAACTATGGAATAATTTCTCGATGATATCAGCGCGTGTTGCCACCGTTCCCAATCCTCCCGTTTCCCCCAAAGTTTTTTTCAATTTCTGATCTGCATTCTCCATATATTTTACAGGGTTTTCCATGGCGGCAAGAAGGGTCGCCTCAGTAAAAGGTTTCGGAGGTTTCGTTTTTCCTTCTGTAAGTTTTCCAGAAGAAAATAAAATTTTCTGCCCTTTGGAAAACTCTGGAATACTCCCGTTTACCTGTTCTATGGACAGCTTTTCCCCTGGTTTTGCAAATTCAGTATCGAAATCTTCATCATAAAACTCCTCAGCCTCCATTCCTGCCTCTTTTTGCAGAACTTTTATTTCCTGCCAGCCTTGCTGTTCTATGATCCGGCCTTTTAAGCTAAAACATTCGCCTTTACAGACTGCGGTCACCTCTGTCTGCTGATACTGGCAGGGCGGAAGCAATACAGAAAGAAACCTGGATACTACAAGCTCATAAATTTTCCGTTCCCCATATTCCAGCTCTTTCAAATTCACACTCTGCTCTGTGGGAATAATGGCATGATGGTCTGACACCTTCCGGTCATCCACAAAAGACTTATTTGCCTTAATGGGTGTTTTCAAAAGCTTTCCGCAAATGGGCGCATAAATACCTACCCGGCACGCCTTAAGCCTCTCTGGGATAGTTTCTACAATATCTGCAGTGAGGAAACGGGAATCTGTCCTTGGATAAGTCACACCCTTGTGACGTTCATACAAGCTCTGCATATAGTCCAACGTCTGTTTTGCAGAAAAACCAAACATCCGGTTGGCGTCCTGCTGCAGGGAAGTCAGATCATACAGAGACGGCGCGTAAGATTTCTGCTGTTTCTTTTGAATCTCTGACACAACAGCCGTCTCATTTGTAACCTGTTCCATCACCTTTTTTATTTCCTCTTTGGAAAAAGTGGTGCTGCTGTTATTGGTTGATTTCCAGCTCCAGGACACCCCCTCACCTATCATTTTCAAACTATAATATGCTTTCGGCTGAAAAGATTTTATTTGTGCTTCCCGTTTGGCAATCATGGCAAGCGTGGGCGTCTGAACTCTTCCGCAGGATAATTGTGCATTATGTTTTACCGTCAAGGCACGTGTGGCATTTAAGCCTACCAGCCAATCAGCTTCGGCACGTGCCACTGCCGCCTCATACAAATTCTGATACTCCCTGGCATCCCTTAAATTGGAAAATCCCTGGCGTATTGCTTTATCTGTTACAGAGGAAATCCAAAGCCTCTTCATAGGCTTTTTCACACCTGATTTCTGTATAATCCACCTTGCCACCAATTCCCCCTCTCTCCCCGCATCGGTAGCGATAATAATTTTTGCAATATCCTTTCGGTACATCTGGGTTTTGACTGTCTGATATTGTCGTCCAGTCTTTTTGATCACCTGTATTTCCAAGTGCTCTGGAAGCATCGGCAGGGTCTCCATTTTCCATTCTTTCCACTGGTCGCCATAGCTTTCTGGATCTGCAAGCTCCACCAGATGTCCCAATGCCCAAGTCACTACATAATCCTTTCCTTCCAGATAGCCATTCCCCCCTTGTTTACATCCAAGTACCCTGGCAATATCTCTGCCTACACTGGGTTTTTCCGCAATTACTAATGATTTCATGACTTTTCCCACTTTCTAAATCAATATTGGTAACTGTACATCTCACAAATTACCAAAGTCAAATACCCCGCAGCAAGCTACGGGGCATAACCTAGCTTGTTCTTTCCGCCCCAAGGGGCGGGGTATTTCTCCCTCGCGGCTGTCTACACTCCGTTTCGGTCCATGCTTATCATGCGCCACTGGCGCATAGCACCGTCAAATATCCATGCAAGCATGTCTATTTTCCTCATTGCTCGCGGGAATAAAGTTGTTGATTGTCTTATCTTAGTTCTATTTTTCTATGAAAGCGCTCCATGCCCTTACCTTAGTTCCATGAAAGCGCTCCATGCCCTTATCACCATTTGTATTCAACGACACAATGCCTGCATATGGATCTAGTTTAAATTTTTCTAGTCCCCTGGCAGTTAGGATAGTTGCTGCATCCATAAAATTGTCCAAACTTCCCGCTGCGCTTCACCATTTGGGCACCGCAATTAGGGCATAATACTTGTGGCTGGATAATATGTCCCCTCTCCAGGATTTTCCCCAATTCTTCATAACATTTCTGATTCATAATGCAGTCATTTAACGCACGGTGCGCACCTTTTGTATTGATATGGAAGTATTCTGAAACGTCAGGCAGCCTGTGATGGGAAAGCCCTGGCAGACACTGCCTCGCCATAAAAAGAGTATCAATGTAATCATTTTCTATCCCTGTCCCAAACACACGCATCGCAGCATTGTAAATAAAATTCAGGTCAAAATTGTGAATGTTATGTCCCACCAAAATATCATTTCCTGTAAATTCCAAAAAACCTTCCAGCGCTTTTTCAAGTCCTGGCGCATCTTTCACCATATCATCTGTAATATGATTTACCGCTGTGGCTGCCGCAGGGATATGCCTTCTTGGATTTACCAGGGTGGAATATTCTGCTACTGGCTTGTGTGCGCGCACCTTGAGAGCAGAAATTTCTATTATTTCGTCTTCTTTGGGGCGTATGCCTGTGGTCTCTAAATCAAATACTACATAATCACTTCTATATTGGTTCAAACGTCTTCCTTTGTTCCTTATCATGGCATTCGCCCTCGTTTCTCTTATCATTTCATTTTTGCCAGGCTTACAAACAAATTGGTCTATTTTGAGATTGATACAGCTTTCAATATATAAAGCCGCGATTCAAAATCAACACATGGCTGCTTATCTGCTGGCACCTCTCCCGCTGTGACATCTGATGTAACTAATCCAAAGTTCATCAGCTCATCTCCAAAGCGTATGGAATTAGTTTGGGTGTTTTGATAACAGAGCCCTGGATCCAAACCACATAACCGTACCCTGGTAAAACGGTCATTGACCACATTTAATATCCGGTACCATCCCACAATGGCTGTCCTTTTATCTTCACTTACCACCATCCATGCCATCTCATTTCCCTCAAAGGGACTTTTCAGACGATAAAATATCCCAAACTGCAAAAGCGCCCGGTATTCTTTCATAAAAGCAATTTGCCTTTTAACCTCTGAGATTTCTTCCCCTGCCAGCTTATTTAAATCCAATTCATAGCCAAAGGTTCCAAAATATGCCACATTCGCCCGTGTATGCAGAGGGGTAATGCGGAATACTTGATGGTTTGGAATGACAGACACATGGGAACCAATGCTGCTAATGGGATAACACAATGATGTGCCAAACTGTATCTTCATACGTTCCACTGCATCGGTATCATCACTCGCCCACCCCTGGGGCGCGTAATAGAGCATCCCGGGGTCAAAACGCCCGCCGCCGCTGGCACAAGATTCAAACAATATCTGGGGAAATTCCCGCGTCAGCCGGTCATACAAATCATAAACCCCTAAAATATACCGATGGTATACTTCCCCCTGTCGTTCTGGAGGCAGGGTAACACTGAAACATTCTGTAATACTGCGGTTCATATCCCACTTAACATAAGACACTTTTGCATCTTTCAGAATTTTTGCCATCATTTTATAGATACAGTCTACCACATCCTTCCTGGAAAAATCTAGTACATATTGGTACCTTCCATGGGACTTCGCGCGCAAGGGGACAGAGAGGATCCAATCAGGATGCATACGGTACAGGTCAGAATCTTCATTTACCATTTCTGGCTCAAACCACAGCCCAAATTTCATCCCAATCTGTTCGATGCGCTCAGCAAGTCCTTTGATTCCTGCCGGCAGGCGTTTGGTATTTGCCGTCCAGTCTCCCAGTCCTGCATGGTCGCTGCTTCGTTCTCCAAACCATCCATCATCCAACACAAACAATTCCACACCACACTCTTTTGCTTTTTGGGCAATGGTGAGCAACTGTTCCTCCGTAAAATCAAAATATGTAGCTTCCCAGTTGTTAATCAGGATGGGACGCACCTGATCCCGCCAATACCCCCTTGCCAAACGTTTTTGGTATAACCTGTGAAATGTCTGGCTCATCGCATTCATTCCTTGATCTGTATAGACCATCACTGCCTCTGGCGCCTGGAAACTTTCTTCTGATTCTAACCTCCAAGAAAAGGTATCCGGATGGATTCCAACCAGGATCCTAGTCGTATCATGGGCATCCACCTCTGCTTGGATCAAAAAATTTCCACTGTAAATAAAGCTAAATCCAAATACTTCCCCTTGCTGCTCTGTGGCACAGGGACGCTTCAGCACCAAAAATGGGTTATGTTCATGGGAAGAATTTCCCCGCATACTGCCGATGGACTGTATGCCCATAGTTAATTTTCGTGGCTTTATATGACGTTCCCTTGCCCATGTACCAGACAACTGCAGCCATTCATAATCACAATCGGGAAGATCCAGACATAGGCTCATGGCGCGTTCTAACTGTACTGGTCCAGAACCGGCATTGTGAAAACGTACACTTTTTGAAAGGATTCCTCCTTCTGCAAAAATGGTATAACAAAGCTCCGCCTTAACCTTTGTTACTGGATCCATAAGTTCCACAACCAGCGTGGATGCCTCTGTAGCATCTTCTGTATAAGTTGCCGGAAGCCCTGAAAGTGTTGGCTTTCCCTTTTCTACGTGGTGGGAACAATATTGAAAATCTGAAATCCTGCTTCCATTCTCCTGGCAAATTTCCACTGCTGGGCTACGATAATCCCCTGTTCCAAATACAGGCAGCTCCTGTTTCACATGTTCTAAAGAAAATTCCCTGTCCCCTGGAAAAACGTAAGAAGCCATAGGACGTACGGCAAGTTCCAGCAAATCTGATAAATTTTCCCGATCGTGGATCTTTTTGCCGAAATAAATCTGCCCCAAATGTCCGTTGGGCAGAACCATCATTACATAACTTATTGTATCGTTTAACAAATGAAATACGTTTGACCTTTCATGATAAACAATTTCCATCTCATTTACCTCCATATGCTTTTTGTCTATTTATGTACACATTCTAACTTATAAGACATAGACCATTATAAATAATTTTTTCCTGTATAGATAGAGGTTTTTGTACAGAAAACTTGTCAAAATGTTTCCATCATTTCCAGCAAATCCTGTTGTTGGGATTTGAGTTGTTCCTGCTGTTTTCTGCGATGCATTTTCCGGTAAACACTAGGAGGCATTCCAATAACCTGCTTAAATGCTTTGGAATACACTACTCCATCGGGATAACCACAGGACATTGCCACTCCTTCTATAGATAACTCTGTGACCTCTAAGAGTTCCTTGGATCTTACAATCCGTAAACGAGTCAAAAATTCCTTTGGGGACACTTTAAAATTTTCTTCAAATACTTTATACAGATATCCTCTGCTAAGCCCCACATGCCCTGCAATATCTGTTACACTAATTCCCCTAAAGTAATTATTCCGAATAAAATTGACTGCCCTCTGTACATAGGTGCTTTCTCCATTTTGCCTGGCAATTTTTCCGATCTGCACTTCCCGGCTGAGCACAGAAAAAAATTTATATAACAAACTTTGAAGATAATACTGGTTCTCCTGGGAATCATTGTTATTCCTTAACATGGCGCTCACAATCTGTTTCAATTCTTCCCCATTTGCCGTCTGGAATACAAGCTGGCGGCTGTTTAGTCCCAAATCCTGTAAATACACACCTGCCTGGGTTCCTGCAAAACCAATCCACAGATATGTCCAAGGTTCCTTTTCATCTGCCTCATAAAAAGAAATGGTATCTGGTTCAATCAAAAATCCCTGTCCTTCCTGTAAGTTGTATTTGTGCCCTCCTGACTGATAAACCCCTTTTCCAGACAATATATAATGCAGGATATAGTTTGGACGAATTGCAGGACCAAATCTATGGCACGGCTTACATTCTGATACCCCGCAAAAACACAAATATAAATCCTGAAATTTTGAACTGATAAGCTGTAATACATATGCATCTTCCATAATTTCACTCCTCCTCATTAAAAATATCTCATTTTTCTCTGGAACCCTGTACTAATTTTTACTATAATAACTATACACAAAGGAACTCAAGATGAAAAGAATCTCTTTCACTAATGGTATATTTATGATTTGACACAGAATACTTGTGACTTTCGCCATACCCAAGGGCGTCGCACGATATCATTCGGCATACCATAAGGTATGGGATAAATGCGGTTCCCCTCAAGCAAATCTTGACTCCAAAAACCACAGAATGGAGGAAACTATGGCAGATTATCAACAACACACCCATGAATTCGCACCCGTTTTCAATAAAGATTCCAAAATATTGATTTTAGGAACATTTCCCTCTGCAGCATCCAGAGAACACCATTTTTACTATGGGCATCCCCGGAATCGTTTTTGGAAAGTTCTGGCATATATCACAAAGGAACCGCTTCCCACAACAATATATGAAAAGCAGCAGCTTCTGCTTTCACACCACATCGCCATTTGGGATGTAATTCAAAGTTGTGAAATCATCGGTTCCTCTGACAGCAGCATCCGAAATGTAGTCCCTTCCAACATTTCAAACCTGCTCTCACAGACTTCCATTTCTGCCATTTTCGGCAATGGGAACAAAGCCTGTGAATTATTTAAAAAATATATCTCATTGACGCTTTCTGATTTTCCAAACCTGAAAGAAATAAAAAAACTGCCTTCCACCAGCCCAGCAAACGCTTCCTGGTCTTTGGAACAGTTAAACGCATTCTGGGCAGAACAGTTGTCTTTTTATCTCGTCGGAGAAAACTCCCACTTCTGTCAATAGCAGCGGCAGATCTCCCACTGAGAGAAAAGCTCCCGGCACTTGCAGGGATGCAGACTAGCCAGCCATCTTTCTTTTCATCAGTTCAACCATCACCAGCATAGAACCAAGGCACAACAGCGCATATCCTGCTGCATTGGTATCGTCTCCTGTACGGACAGCCGAGGAAGAGGAATCGGAAGAGGAGGAAGAGGAATCGGAAGAGGGCTGTGTTGACGATGCCGTCCCTTGAAAATTCAACCACAAACGATCTGTAATTTTATTTGTATTTACGGCGATCGGCTGTTCACGGGAAAACAGCTCTACAATCTCCGTCTCCACAACAACTTCCCGTCCATCAGCGCCATCCTGTGCCTCCATTGTGACCGTCAAAAGATTTCCGCCTCTTGTCAATGTCTGGGTGTCTGCCCAAGCATAAGACAGCCCTTTTTTTCCCATCTCTTCCAGCCCTGTATTGGCATCTTCTATTTTCCAGAGATTTCCGCTTTGGGTATTTGAAAGGGTCAGCAGATCCGATGGATAATAAATCTTAATTTTTCCACTTGTCGCCTGGCTGTTTTCTGCAATATTCACAGTCAATGTAACTGTCCTCTGCATTCCTGAAAACTGTGTGGAAATAATATTGGAACTTCCATTGCCTGGCGTAACATTATTGGAACCTCCATTGCCTGGCGTAACTGTTGTAGGCTGCTGCGGATTCGTCCCTCCAGACTCTGTGGGTGGCTGCGGCGTACCTACCGTTCCGGCAGCTTCTGCCGGAACAGCCCATAAATTCAAAACAACTGCCGCCAACAGAATCCACAACAGAAAAACTGACAAACCAAAACGTTCCTGAAAACGACTACTTTTTTTCTCCATCTCTTCTCCTCCCTTCTTTACTGGTCTATATTTTCTTCTGCTGATTGGTTCTGCTGGCTCTCATTCCCTGCCGGGGATTGGTCCTGCTGGCTCTCATTCCCTGCTGGGGATTCATCCTGTTGGTCCTCACTCCCAGGTAAGGATTCATCCTGCTGGTTCTCATTTTCTGCTGCAGAGTCATCCTGCTGGAGCCCTTCATCAGTTACCGATTCATCCTGTTCATTGTCCCTTTCTGCTTCTGGAAGGAACAATGGTTCTGTATCTGTTTCCTGCAATTGTGCTGGAAACGAATGTCCATCCAAGTCGGAAGTTCCATAAAGACCAATTACCGGCCATATATCTTCTGCAAAATTTCCTAGGAGGCTTGCCGTAACATTCACCGTTTTCTTGTCTGGATCATAGGTTTCCTCCAGGGCATACAATTTCACTATACCGCTTCCATCATTCACACTCCAGAAAATATATCCGCTTTCTTTATCATAATAGAGCGAATTGAATTCCCATTCATTCCCAGTATTGATTCCAGTACTTCCCAGATCCTGATAAATAAATCCTTCCTCTGTAACGATATAGCCAATCCGAAGCATACCGCCGTTTTGGCTGACTACATAAAACCATTCAACTGGTCCATATTTTTTCTCATCTGTGTAACCAGCATACGTGATGCCTACCAGTTTATCGCTGAGGGTATGGCCTCCAAGATCCACTGCACCTTGGTCTTTTTCTGTGGTTTCACTGTCAAACCAGCGCACATATGTGTCGTCAATTCCAAACACAAGCCCTGTATTGGGGCTGTATGCCAAATCAACTGGACACCAATCAATACTTGCTTTGGAAACTGCCTTATATTTATCGTCTGGGTCAATCAAAAACAGTTCTGATTTCTGATTCTCACTTACTGTATCGTTCACGGCTGCCAAAATGGCGTCTTCCACAGCCGTTGCCGCCATATAATTATTTTTCTGTTTTCCTGACAGCTTGTGAAGCTCTGACAGTGCTGCCGTATTGAAGTTATTGAAATAGGTACTTCCATTCCCATCCCACACAATTCCATTTAATGAAACTGCAATTTCTTCCACTGTTACCTGGCATTCTGCCGTCTCCGGCTCTCCTGCTGCATTTTTTGCATTGGTAGCGGCAATAATTTTGGTTGTTCCAGGCGCTATGCCAGTGACCACGCCTTCTTTATCTACATCTGCAATCTCTGGGTTCTCACTGCTCCAGGTTACGGTATCGTCCAAAATACTTTCAGGGCTTACCACCGCTTTCAGTTGTTTGGTATTCCCTTTGATTAACTTCAGTTCAGACTGATCCAGGGTTACTCCATCTGTAATGGAAGTATCTGGAGTGCCGCTTCTGTTTACTCGATAAGAAATCGTATTCCCTGCGTAATCCACCAAGCTCAGATAAAATACCTTTTTTGGATCTTTAATTGTCACTTTCATAGGAATTCCAGCTTCCGTCTGATTTACGCCATAAGTTTTAATCAGCGTTTCCTTATCTTTCCCATATACCTGTACTGCTGCCGTGTATCGGTTATCCTGGATTGTCAGTTCAAGTTTGCCGCTTCCTATATCCTGCACGTCAACCAATTCTGGTTTCGTATTGTCAATGGTAATCGGGACACTGAAACTTGCGCCCTTCGCTGCTTCATTCCATTTATCTTTATAGTATTCCGGGAGTGCCGTAACAGAAATTTGCACCTTGGTTCCTTCTGGCAATGGTTTGCCGTTGGCATCCAATCCCTTCCAATCCAAATTAGAACTGTATTGTGTGTTGCGCCATTCATTTTCCTCAGAATCATAGTAGGCACCTGGAATATTTTCCTCCAGGACTTCATAGTAAACTTCTCCCGTGTCAGCGTTGGTGACGGATGTTCTCACGGCCGCCGCATTCCGAATCAAAGTGTACACTGCGCTGTTGATTTGATCCCCTGATTCAGTAGAAAATGCATTGCGATCTGGCAGATATGCATCATCTCCGCCTTCCAGATACATATTGGAAGCATAACAATACTCATTTTCCTCTTCTGCTGCATAATAATTCAAATAGTTCGTCTTCTCAATGGTTGAATATGGTTCCGCCACAGCCTTTTCCCCGTTATTGCAGAATGTAAGATAATCAAAAGGTTCAAACATGGAGGATTCCGTCCAGTTTCCATAAAAAGCAAGCATAGGGATTGATAACTCCACAGCACCTTTCAGATAGATAAAACCATCAATATACATGCCGTTTTTAAAATAAGTATCCAGATAATTTTTATCAGACTCTGATAAAACTACCTTCACATTTACCTTTGCCTGGTCCTTTACTTCCAGCTTTCTCTCCTGCAAATCCATCGTAGGCTGTTCAAACTCCCGCAGAAAACGATACACATCTACCGTATTGAGAACGCCGTCCCCATTGAAATCAAATTTTTCTTGGCTGCTTTCCACCCGTTCCAGACGGACAGAACCGTTGATATGTTTAAGCAGTTCCAGGGCATCTGCAGTATCCACTTTCTGATCTCCGTTTAAATCGTAAAAGAGCACTACATTTTGTGAGGTATATGTAACTTGGGGCTGAAGTTTATGGGAACTTCCCTGAAACCATTCCCCCTCTTCCACCTGCTCTGTCATAATCGAACTTTTCAGGGAATAATATTGATTTTTCCCTGATATATTAAAAAGGTTAAAGTCGAAGGTATACTCCCCGCCCTTATTTGGGTCATCACCAAGTTCTGCTTTCACTTTTCCGTCATTGCCTTCTTTTTCTCCCACCAGGACATACACAGGCGTACTTGTCGCCGCTTTTACATTGGCAATGCCGCTCCCCTGCTTTCTGGGTGAATACTCTTCGTTATCCTTCTCTTTCAAGGGCACAGATGTACTCATAAGCAGGGACTGTGTCAAAGTCCTGCTGGAAAGGCCAGTTTTGTTCTCCAGATCATTTCGTTTAATATAATCCGAAACCAGCGCACTCATTCCGGCAATACTAGGCGCCGCCATAGAAGTTCCGCTCAAGCTTCCATACCCGCCATTATTTTTTGTCGAATAAATATTTTCCCCTGGTGCTGTGATCTCCGGCTTTAATGATAAATCTCCCGGTACGCCCCATGCAGAATAATCACTCATTCCATACCCTTCTGCCGCCTGAAAATTTTTCGCAGGCTTTGACAACATCCGTATGATTTTATCACCCTGGTAGTTCTGCAGTTCCCAACTGTCTTCCCATGCTAAAATTGCACAGGGAATTGTGGCTTTGGATCCAGAAAGGTCAATCTTGGGGAATCCATATTCATCATTGCAGATAAACAGCGCTGCCGCTCCTGCGGCTTGGGCATTTTCATGCTTTTGCGCATAGGAGATGGTCCCCTTATTGACAAAGACAATTTTTCCTTTTACATCCACTCCCTGATAATTCTGCGCTTCTCCTGCTGAATTTAAAAATACATAGGGATAATCGGTGCCGTTTCCGCTGGTATCTAAGGAAGCCATAGACGGAATCTTGTCCTGTGACCCTGTCTCACCGTAGAAAAAAGTCTGTTTCCCTAACTGGAACCCACATCCAGTATATCCGCCATTGATGGCGCTTGCCACTGTCAATGCATTGGTATAGGAACCTGGATTGCCAATCATATTCATATTGACATCTTCTGTCCAGTTATGCCCAAACTTACTATTCTCTGCCCAGGAACCAGAATTCCCTGCGGAAATACTGACCACCATATCACTTCCCTGAAGCCTCTTTAAAATTTCATTCACATAGGCTTCCCCAGAATATGCCGAACTTTCTCCTGGATTGGGAGTTCCCATGCTTAAATTGATCACATCCACATCCAACAGGAGGGCGTCTTCGATTGCCGCCATATAGTCATCCGTATATGCGCCGCCATTGTCTCCAAATACTTTCATTACCAAGAGCTGTGCATCTTTTGCAATTCCTGCCACGCCTTCCGGTTGTTCATGGTAGGTACCATTTCCCTCTGGCACATACTTGTTTGCCGCTGCAATCCCTGCCACATGGGTGCCATGGTCCTCTTTGTCTGAAATATTTAAGTCCTGATCGACATAATTGTACGCAAACGGAATTTTTTCATTGAGACATAAGGATTGGGGGCTTAACCCGTCCTGCTTCTGGCTGATCTTAAGCTGGTCGAGCACCTTTGCAATATCCTCTGCATCTAAGAGTTCTTCTGTAACAACACGCCCTGTCCTGGTTTCCGTCTCCTTACGCCCATGGGCAAAGGCACCAGAATCAAAAGAAGGATGGGACACATCAATTCCGGTATCTACAATGGCAATCTTTTGTCCTGCCCCCGTATAGCCGCTGTCCCATGTCTGATAACTTCCCACCATCTCACCTGCTGTCGCCGTATTTGCTTCTGCTGTATCCTGCAAATAGTATTCAGGGACGATATAGACGGCGTTGACACCTTCCACTTCTTTGATCTTCTCAATATCTTTGTACTGCACAACGGCAGACACTGCATTGGTAAGCACAGTAAACTGATAACGCACATCAAAGGAACTTGGATTAACTGCACGCTGAATCTGGCTTATGGTCTGTTGCTGCTGCGCCCGTGCCTCGCTTAAAAAACTTTGTGCCCTTTCATCTCGAAACAGCCCTTTTGCTGAAAATCCTGACTCTAATGCAGAACTTCCATTTAATACAATAAATACACGGACTTGCTTTGATTCCTTTTCACTAGTTTCCTTTGGCTCCTGCTGTTTTTGTGCCGCAATTCCAGGCGTTCCTACCCCCTCTTCCTCGGTCCATTGCAGTTCTTTTTTCTTTGATTTCTTTGATTTCTCTGCATTTGCTGTTCCTGCCATTCCCAACACAAGGCTGCACACCAACAGCAAAGAAACCAGGCTGCGTACCCAGTTCTTTCTTTTCATACTTCTCATCAACCTCCCATCTTACAATCATGCAATTTCATATTTTCCTCCATACTGTGCGTTTTTCAACACATACAGGTATCTTGAACCTCCATCATACCTCGAAAATCATCCTCTTTTATCGCAGTACCGTTTAACACCACTTCTGTCAGCGTGTCTCCATCATAACTTAACTTTAAGGAAAAAAATGGCGCATTTTCCAACAGAAGACGAAAAAAGATCTTATCTCCTTCCCAGATATCCAGGGACATCAAACGTTCCTTTTCTACCCATTCCAAAGTTCCCTCTTCACACTCTGTCAACGTTCCTTCAAACTGGTCCGCCGTATACAGGCACATATATTCTGTCTGCCATCCAGTTGTAAAAAATGTAATAATTCCCCGGAAAGAGAAGTTTTTTAACGTCAGCCCTGTCTCCTCTTTCACTTCCCGCAGCAAACATTCTTCGGGGCTCTCCCCTTTCTCAAAATGACCGCCGATTCCAACCCATTTATCTTTATTTATGTCCTTCTGTTTTTTTACCCTGTGCAGCATCAGATACTTGCCGTCTTTCTCAATATAACACAGAGTGGTCAATGGTGATTTTTCCATGACATTCTCCTATCTATCCTTAAGGCTCACGAAAATATGCCTCTTTCATTACATCCTTTAACTCCTTATAAGGCACCTCAATTTCAATCGCCCCTGTGGTATCGGTCGTCACCATATTGGGATTACAAATCACTACCAGTCCTTTTTCATTCAGATAAAATACGTCCTCTGTAAGAATGTCCGAGATATAACTCTCATAATCCTCCATCAAAGCATCTTTATAGGGCTTTTTGGTAATGGTATCCAAAATATGCTGCTCCACAATCTTCCCCGCTTTTGCCTTATCTGTAAAAATATCGGACAAATACAACAAATTTCCAGTGGTTACATCAAAACAGTAACAAGATGTCCATGTATTTGGCTCAGAGTCCTGCTGCCATTGATACGTTTGTGATTCAATACTTAAAATCTTTGTGGACGCATATACAACTTTATAGGAAACACCATAATTATATCCTCTCCATGCCGATGCCTCCTCTTTTGACAATCCTTTGTAGGCGTCTTTTGCCAATTCTGCATCTTTCTCTATGTCTACCTGGTTTGTTGTGTGCTGCTGCTCAAAAACCATATTCATTTTTTCTGCTACAGCCTCATTTTCTGGAATCGAGATCACTGGACAATTTTCTGTCACAGAAAGCAGCAAAGCACCCGTATCTTCATCCTCAATTTTCCTCGAATAATCTGTAAAAGTTACCTCTGGTTCCTTTGAAAGTTCCTTTCCTGGCTCATCCTCTCCATCCTGCTCCTCTTTTTCATTCGTCTCAGGAGTCCCTGTCTGTGCCTTATCCTTTTTCTCTGCGTCGTCCTTATCTTCGCCTTTTTTCTTCTTTTGTCCATTCTCTTCGGTACTTTGTTTGGAATTGTGTTCTTCCTGCACCTTTTTTCCGCTGCAGGCTGCTGCGAAAAGGCATAGCCCCAGCCCCAGCACAAATAATTTTTTTCTCATCCGCAAAATCCCCTTTACGCTTCTTTCATTTCATCCGGTACATGTGATTCAGCGGTCCATTTCCTCTCCCTAGATCCATACCATCTGCAATGGCGCCTGTAATATATTCTTTGGCATCCCCAACACTTTTTTCTGCCCCATGCCCAACGGCAAGCCCGCAGGCAATTGCAGAGGACAGGGTACATCCTGTTCCATGGGTATTGTTGTTTTTTATATGTTCTGCCCGAAACCAGACAAGTTCCTTCCCATCATAAAACAAATCATCTGCACTAAGATCATCATGTCCGCCTTTTAAGTAAACCATACCTTTATATTGTAACGCAAACTCCCTTACTGCCGCAACCCTTTCTTCTGTTGTTTTGATGGTTCTTTTTAACAACAGCTCTGCTTCTGGTAAATTTGGAGTATAAACTTCTGCCAATGGAAGCAGCTTTTGGGCATAATATGTAAGCGCCTGGGGTTCCATAAGGCGCCTGCCGCTGGTTGACACCATCACTGGATCCATCACAAGATGTTTTGCCTGGTACTTTAGCAGACACTCCCGAATCACCTTCATCTGTTCGATCCCAGTAATCATTCCTAACTTCACGGCATCAGGAACAATATCTGTAAATACACATTCTAATTGTTTTTCCAAAAAATCAGGGGATACCGGCAAAATGTCCGCTACCCCCATTGTATTCTGCGCTGTCAGTGCAGTGATGACACTTTCACTGTACAGCCCCATTGCTGTAATTGTCTTTATATCTGCCTGTATTCCGGCTCCTCCGCTGCAATCGCTGCCAGCGATTGTAAGAACTGTTTTCACTATTTTCCTCCTGTATATTGAAATATTTCGGTATATCATAGGGTAGTAAAGTGCCTCCTATTATGTCATCCGGCGTATCATAAGGAATGGAATTGCTCCAAAATCCTTCGAATTTTTTCTGTCTCTGCCCCCGGATCTTCTGCCTTTAAAATTCCGGCAGAAATGGCAAGCCCATGCGCCCCGCACTCCAAAGGTATTCTAGCATTCTGTGCGGTAATGCCTCCCACCGCCACATTGGGAATGGGGGCTTCTTTAAGGATCGCACGGTATATTTCTTTTGTAATGGGCACGGCATCCTTTTTCGTCTCTGTGGGAAACCATGCGCCGCTGCCCAGATAATCTGCGCCGTCTGCCAATGCCTGACGTGCCTGCTCCACTGTTTTTGCTGTAGCGCCGATGATTTTCCCTGGACCAAAATAATTTCTTGCCTCTTTTACTGGAATATCAGACTGTCCCAGATGTACGCCGTCCGCATCACAAAGAAGCGCAATATCCAGGCGGTCATTGATAATCACCTTGGTATCAAAACCTGCCGCCATTTCTTTTAAGCGCTTTGCCCTCCTGAGATATTCGGCTGATGATATATTTTTTTCCCGAAGCTGAATAAAATCAATTCCTACCCGAAGCACTGACTCCAAGGTCCGTTCTCCGCAGGAAAAATCCGCAATTATATATAGCCAGCCATTCATCAAATGCCCTCCTCCTTTTCATCAGATGCTGCCCTGTGTTCCAGCCATTCTCGGAATCCTTCTTCTGCCAGAAGGCTCAAACCATCCAGCAAGGATGACTTTGCTGTCCCATATCCTGGCACATGCTCTGTCTGCTCCAATGCAAACGCCATTCCATAAGAAGCGGCTGTAGCTGCTGATATTCTAATTTTCTCCAAAACTTTTTCCCTGTTTTCTCCCACGGGCGCCTCTCGAAAACCTGAAATGCCGTGCCGGCAGATTACGCTGTAACAGGCTCCGGCAACAGCTCCAGCAAGACAGCCGCTGCCTACAATATTATATCGGTTCATTTTGCCATTCTGTCCACATTCTTTTCTTTTGTCAACAATATTTCTGCTGAATCCCTCAGAAATAGGATGGCATGTCTTACGAAACACTTGTTTCCTTTTATCCTTCCACAAAATAACATCTGTTTCCCCTGTCACCAGATATACCCTGCCAGAAGGAATTTTTTCTGGCAATTCCCAATCTTTGATGGAGTCGATTCCTTCCCTGGTAAGCAGATTCTGCTGAATGCTGTAGATTTCAGAATGGTTTCCTTTTACGATTCCCTGCCAGGGCATCCTCAAAAATTCCTGCACTGTCAACAGACGGAACTTCGATGCACCACATCCCACCGGATCCAATACCAAAGGTTTTCTCTTCTCTGTAACCTCAAAAAGCACATGCCGTACAGCAGTAATTTTTTCTTGGTTTAACTGCCCAAGATTAATCACACTGGCGTCTGCCTGTGTTGTAACTTCTGCCATCTCCTGGGGCGCCACTGCCATCAAGGGACGTGCCCCCAGGGCGGACAATCCGTCTGCACACAATGCAGCGGAAGCCATATTGGGGATCATATGAATTAACGGATGGGATCTTCTGATTTCCTGGAAGACAGATGCAATCTGTTCTGGGGGCATTTCCCATTGGGTGTTTTTGCTCATGGCAGACGCTCTTTTCTATATCCATTTTTTTCTTCCACCAACTCTTTCAGGGAATAGAAGGCGCCAGATTTACACAAAGCGCCAAGCAGAATCCCTGCCATAATACATCCGCCTATGGTGCTGGTTAAAAAAGGAATTATGTAAGTAAAAAGCGCGGCATGCTGGTTTCCCATCAGCAACAATGCGATTGGGTAACACAGCATACCACCCAAAATACCTGTCCCGATAATCTCGCCTGCAAAGGCTGTCCACAATTTCTTCGTACCCCGGTACAAAACAGCGCCCAGAAATGCCCCAGCCATACTTCCCGGAAATGCAAGCAGGCTTCCAGTTCCAAGCAGGTTTCGAATCAAAGCAGTGGAAAAAGAAAATCCCAGCGCATATCCAGGTCCCAAAAAAACTCCTGCCAGTACGTTTAACAGATGTTGTATGGGAAAGCATTTGGAGGCTCCAACAGGAATGGAAAATGCCGACAAACACACGCCAAGCGCTGTCATCATCCCAGCTAACGCCAGCTTTTTTACATTTAATTTCATAGAAAATTCCCCCTACAAAATATCAATATATTCACCAGACAACGCCTTATTCATACTGCGCACCGCACAGAATTTTCCGCACATCGAACAAGTGTCATCGTGCTCTGGCTTCCTGTCATCCCGGATTTCTTTTGCCGTTTTGGGATCTATGGCACATGCCCACTGCGCCTCCCAATCCAGATTCCTTCGTGCCTCTGCCATCTTATCATCAATTTCTCTTGCCCCCCGGACGCCTTTGGCAATATCTGCTGCATGAGCTGCAATTTTAGAGGCAATGATTCCCTGCTTTACATCTTCCACATTAGGCAGCGCAAGATGCTCTGCAGGCGTCACATAACAGAGAAATGCGGCGCCGTTTTGTGCTGCGATAGCACCGCCGATTGCCGAGGTAATATGGTCATATCCTGGCGCAATGTCTGTCACAATGGGACCTAACACATAAAAAGGAGCCCCCATGCAGATCGTCTGCTGAAGCTTCATATTTGCCGCGATCTGGTCCATAGGCATATGTCCAGGACCTTCCACCATTACTTGAACGTCACGCTCCCAGGCACGTTTTGTCAATTCCCCCAGACGCACCAGTTCCTCAATCTGGCATACATCTGAACCGTCTGCAAGACATCCTGGGCGGCAGGCATCCCCTAAGGAAATCGTCACATCATACTCCCGGCAGATTTCCAAGATCTCATCATAATATTCATAAAATGGGTTTTCTTCCCCTGTCATGCACATCCATGCAAATACCAGGGAACCACCCCTGGAAACAATATTCATTTTCCGTTTATGCTTTTTAATCTGCTCAATGGTTTTTCTGGTAATTCCACAGTGCAGTGTCACAAAATCCACACCATCCTCGGCATGAAGACGCACCACTTCAATAAAATCCTTTGCCGTTAAGGTGGCAAGATCCCTTTGATAGTGGATAACAGAATCATATACTGGAACGGTTCCAATCATTGCTGGGCATTCAGAGGTAAGTTTTCTTCGGAAAGGAATCGTATCTCCATGAGAAGATAGATCCATAATGGCATGCGCCCCCAGATTAACTGCTTCCATCACCTTTTCCATTTCTATGTTGTAATCCTTGCAGTCCCTGGAAACACCCAAGTTTACATTAATCTTTGTCCTTAACATGGAACCCACGCCTTCTGGGTCAATACATGTATGGTTTTTATTGGCACAGATTGCGACCTTCCCCTCTGCCACTAAGGGCATCAACTCCTCTGGAGCCATGCACTCTTTTTTTGCCACCTTTTTCAATTCTTCTGTTACAATCCCCTTGCGTGCCGCTTCCATCTGTGTTGCATATTCTCTCATAAGTATTCTCCTTTTCTTACCGGGACTGGCATGTGAAACTGCTTTTTAACACTGGAATCCTCTTGCACGAGTGCGCATAATTGTTTTACCATATAGGAAATTTAAAAGAATTTCCTATATGGTAAAACAGAGGCCCTGTTTTCACAGAGCCTCTATTGATTCCACATTGATCTCGCTCCCTACGACAGTATTAACTGACAGGTTCAAAGAGTCAGGTTTTAACCTTCTCAACTGCTATGCAGTCCCTCTGCGTTATATTTTATTTTCTAAGGTGATAAACCATGCCTAAATTGTTCAAGAACCACTTACGCGTCTTGGCGGAGCTTATCACTATCCTTTATAATATATGATTCCAAAAATTTTGTCAATCATTCCTTTGCTTTCCACACGACAAACGCATGAATCCCTACATCCCCCTTATATTTGTTTTCTTTATTTTTTTAAGAATTTAAAACCTCTTCAAGAAATTTAATTGGTCTTAAACTAATCACAAAGCGTTTCTTTCTCATTGAT
>CATOOV010000035.1 GCA_951801955.1 uncultured Lachnospiraceae bacterium | reverse complement strand
TGATGTAAATATATAGGTTTTCGCATACTTATATTTTACACCAACAGCCGGACTTTTCGAAGTCCGGCTGTAATTTTTTGTACAGAAAAGGAGCTGCGCACTAATTATTTAGTGCGACAGCCCCTTTCTTCCAGGTTGAAAATAACTTCCTTCTGATTTTAGGACTAGTTCCTGACCGCCTTAGCATGTGGGGTCAGCTTTTCCTCATATGGTAATTGGGATTTATGGATATGAAATACCAAATAAAGTTTGAAGCATTAAAATTTTGACAAAGCCGCCTCGTCTGCGACAATCACCACATCCCTGTGAAGCTGCAGGACAGAAGCTGGAACTTCTGGGGTAATCGGACCGCATACTACTTTTTTGAGGATTTCGGCTTTTCCCTCACCGCTTACCACCATAATAATCTTTTTCGCTAACAGAATGCTTCGGATTCCCATGGTATATGCCTGGCGGGGGACATCTGCCTCTGAAGCAAAGAAGCGTTTGTTGGCCTCTATGGTACTGGGCGCAAGGTCTACACAGTGAGTACCGCTGGGGAACACATTCGACGGTTCATTAAATCCGATATGCCCATTGTGCCCAAGCCCCAGAAGCTGAAGATCCACTCCGCCCATAGATTCAATAATCTGGTCATAATTGCTGCATGCTTTTTTTGGATCCTCTTCTAAACCGTTTGGAACAAATGTGTGTGCCTTATCAATATTAATATGGTTAAAAAGGTTTGTATCCATAAAATAGCGGTAGCTCTGGTCATTATCTGGTCTTAAACCTCTGTATTCATCTAAATTAATACTGGACACCTTGGAAAAATCTAAATCTCCTTTCTGGTGCCATTTCACTAAATTCTGATAAATCCCCACTGGGGAAGAACCAGTGGCAAGCCCGAGTACACAGTCCGGCTTTAAAATCACTTGTGCACGGATGATGTTCGCTGCCTTTCGGCTTAAATCATTATAATCTTTTGTTCTGCAAATAACCATATCATTTCTTTCCTTTCTTTTAAATAACATCCTTATTAGTAATGTCTTTTTTTTATAAATATATCTTCAGAACCAGGAATAAATTTTATAGCTTTGCTATTTATTTCCATGAAGCTCTGAATAGTTACAGTATATCAAGAAAAAAAAGAATTTCAATAAAAAAGTGCATAATTGGAGACACTTTCAGAGAAGGAAAGAAACAACAATGTTTTATACAAAATGACCAAGGAAAAGTGGAAAAGGAAGAGGAAAATACAGGTGCATTTGGAAAACGTTGAAAGAACTTTCTAACAAGTAAAATTGTATTGAAAATAATTTCTTTGCTGATATACTTGGTGTTACAGAAAAGGAGGACAAAAAAATGGGAGAAAAAAAAGTACAGAGCCTGGAAGGGAAATTGATTGTGTCTTGCCAGGCGTTACCTCACGAACCGCTGCACTCTTCCTTTATTATGGGAAGGATGGCACTCGCCGCAAAAGAAGGAGGGGCGTATGGAGTCCGTGCCAACACGAAAGAGGATATCGAAGAGATTCAGTCTCAGGTGGATCTTCCCATTATTGGGATCGTGAAACGGGACTATGCGGACAGCAAGGTTTATATTACGCCCACGATGAAGGAAGTAGAGGAGCTGATGGAGGTAAAGCCTGAGATCATTGCCCTTGACGCCACAGGGGCGCTTCGTCCCAACGGTGTGGCGCTGGATGATTTCTTTCGTGAGTTGAAGGAAAAATATCCAAACCAGCTCTGGATGGCAGATTGTTCCACAGTGGGGGAGGCGCTTCATGCAGATGAACTGGGCTTTGATTTTATTGGGACAACGATGGTAGGTTATACCGAGCAGAGCAAGGCGGATAAAATTGAAGCGGATGATTTTAAAATTTTAAGAGAGATTATTTCCAGCGTGAAGCACAAAGTGATTGCGGAAGGCAATATCAATACGCCGCAGAAGGCAAAACGGGTGATTGAACTGGGAGCTTTCAGCGTAGTAGTAGGATCGATTATTACGAGGCCTCAGCTGATCACAAAATCATTTGCAGAAGCGTTGGACTAGAAAAACGAGTATTTTACAACAAAACATTTACACAAACATTCGGCAAGAGAAACAAGTATTTTAGTAAAAACATTTTTGACAGTATGCAAAGACCAAGTACCATATGGCAATGACTGAAAAAGAAAAGGAGAAAACCATTATGAGAAATCTTGACAAGTACAAAGGCATTATTCCAGCATTTTATGCATGTTATGACAAAGAGGGCAATATCAGCCCGGAAGGCGTACAGGCGCTTACCCAGTATTTTATAAAAAAGGGCGTGAAAGGAGTCTATGTAAACGGTTCCTCAGGAGAATGTATTTATCAGAGCGTAGAAGATAAGAAACTGGTTTTGGAACAGGTGATGAAGGCGGCAGAGGGAAAGCTTACTGTGATTGCACATGTGGCATGCAACAATACCAAGGATAGTATGGAACTTGCCCGACATGCAGAAAGCCTTGGGGTAGATGCAATTGCAGCAATTCCGCCGATTTATTTCCGGCTGCCGGAACATGCCATTGCCCAGTACTGGAATGATATCAGCGCAGCAGCGCCAAACACCGATTTTGTAATCTATAATATTCCACAGCTTGCCGGCGTGGCGCTTACGATGAATTTGTTTGCCGAGATGAGAAAGAATCCCAAGGTGATCGGCGTAAAGAATTCTTCTATGCCAGTACAGGATATCCAAATGTTTAAGGCTGAGGCTGGAGAGGATTATGTGATCTTCAACGGACCAGACGAGCAGTTTATCAGCGGGCGTGTCATCGGCGCAGAGGGAGCAATTGGCGGAACCTATGGAGCCATGCCGGAATTGTTCCTGAAAATGGATGAGTATGTAAAGGCAGGGGATTTGAAAAAAGCAAAAGAAATCCAGTATGCAGCCAACAATATTATCTATAAAATGTGTTCTGCGCACGGCAATATGTATGGGGTGATCAAAGCGATTCTTAAAATCAATGAGAATTTGGACCTTGGAGGGGTAAGAAAACCGCTTCCAGCATTGACCAATGAGGATATGGCAGTGGTAGAAGAAGCGGCAAAGATGATTCGCTCTGCAAAAGAAACTTACCTGGGGTAAGGAAAAAACGAGGAGGTAAAAGCTATGCAAGGATTTACAATGATTGATTTGATTATCTTAATCGTATATCTGGCAGCGGTATTGTTTGCTGGTCTTCATTTTGCAAAGAAAGATATGAAGGGAAAAGAATATTTTAAGGGGGACGGAACAGTGCCTTGGTGGGTAACCTCCGTATCCATATTTGCAACATTATTAAGTCCGATTTCATTTTTGTCCCTTGCGGGAAATTCCTATGCGGGAACATGGATTATGTGGTTTGCACAGCTTGGTATGCTTTTGGCAATTCCTATTACAATCCGTTTTTTCCTGCCAATTTATAGTAAGCTGGATATCGATACGGCATACCATTATTTGGAGCTTCGGTTTGGAAGTAAAGGGCTTCGGGTATTGGGAGCAGTTATGTTTATTGTCTATCAGGTAGGACGCATGTCTATTATCATGTATCTTCCTTGCATGGTACTTGGAAGCCTCACTGGAATTGATGTGAATTTACTGATTGTTATTATGGGGGTTATTGCTATTATATACTCTTATACAGGCGGGCTGAAATCCGTACTTTGGACAGATTTCATCCAAGGTTCAGTACTTTTGATCGGGGTTACTTTCGCACTGATATTTTTGCTTGCTAATATTGACGGCGGTGCAGGAGCCGTGTTTGGTGCATTGGCAGGAGGAAAATTCCTTGCTCCAGACCAGCCGATTTTTAATCCCAACATATTAAAGGACAGTGTATTTATTATGATTGTGGGTGCTGGATTCAATACCATGGGTTCCTATGTGTCCAGCCAGGATATTGTGCAGCGTTTTACCACCACTACAGACACAAAAAAACTCAATAAAATGATGCTGACCAATGGGGCTTTATCTATTTTTATTGCAACTGTGTTCTACCTGATTGGAACAGGGCTGTATGTGTTTTATCAGCAGAATGAACTTCCCCCAGCAGCGGCACAGGATCAGATTTTTGCCTCCTATATTGCATTTGAGCTTCCAGTGGGTATTACAGGAATTCTTCTTGCCGCAATATATGCGGCTTCACAGTCTACCTTGTCTACAGGTCTCAATTCAGTGGCTTCTAGCTGGACCTTGGATATTCAGGCACGTCTCAGCAAGAAAGAGTTAAGCTTTGAGAAACAGACAAAGATCGGACAGTATGTATCTTTAGTAGTTGGAGTATTTGCAATTGCTGTGGCAATGGTACTGGCGAACGGCGGTGTGAAGTCAGCATATGAATGGTTCAATGGATTTATGGGGCTGGTACTTGGCATTTTGATTGGTATGTTTATATTAGGAGCGTTTACAAAGGTTGCCAATACGTTTGGAGCAGCGCTTGCCTTTATTGCGGCAACTGCAGTTATGGTGGGCATTAAATATTTCGTTCCGGCAGAAGCAGTGTCCATCTGGTCTTACTCCATTATCTCCATTGCAGTATCTTTAGTTGTGGGAATCCCTGCAAGCCTGCTTTGGACAAAGATTAAGGGGGAGTGCAGCGAACCCCTTCCCAATACCACAATTTTTAAATAAAGCAATTGCCGAAGCTGAAAACAAGTATCAAAAGGTAGTGTACCGCTGCCTTTTGATACTCAATTTAAATCATGCATAAAGTACTTTTGAGAGTACGGCGTTAAGGAGGAGAACAAATATGATTTTCGGAAATTTAAACCACAGTAAGGAATTTTCATTTTTGGAAAATTCGATCCAAGAGTGTTTCGCATATGTAAAGGAGCATGACCTGGTTTCCTATGAAAAAGGATGCCATGAAATTGATGGGGACAGATTCTTTGTAAATGTGGTGGAGTATACCACAACAACCCCTGAAAATCGTTTCTGGGAAGCGCATAAAGAATATCTGGATGTCCATGTCATGCTTCAGGGGCAGGAACAGATTGATGTGAATTTTATCCAGAATATGCAGTTAAAAGAGTATGTACAGAAGGATGATTTTCTGCCTATGCAGGGGGAAAAGAACGGGTCTTTGGTATTGAAACCAGGGGATTTTTTGGTATGCTATCCCAATGACGCTCATCGCACCGCGGTTGCCGTGGAGGGACCGGAATCCGTCAAGAAAGCGATTTTTAAAGTAAAGATTTGACATTGTAGACAATACAACAATATATTATAATGAAAGACAGGCAGAGAACGAATATGAAAAAGTATATCAGCGTTGACATAGGCGGGACTGCAATCAAGTACGGAATCATCCAGGAAGATGGGCAAATTTTAAGCAGGGATGTTTTGGATACGGAGGCGCACAGAGGAGGTTCGGCAATTCTAAGCAAGGTAGAAAAAATTGTAGGGCAGCATTGCCAGCAGGAGAAGATCTGTGGTATTTGCATCTCTACGGCAGGAATGGTAGACACGCAAAAAGGAACCATCACATATGCGGCGCCTTTGATTCCTGACTATACAGGGACAGAATACAAAAAAGTCTTGGAGAATAGATTTCAGATTCCCTGCGAGGTGGAAAATGACGTCAACTGCGCCGGGCTTGCAGAGTATCATTCTGGCGCCTCGGCAGGCAGCAGGATCGCACTGATGCTTACAGTAGGAACTGGAATTGGCGGAAGTATTGTCATAGATGGAGAGGTTTTCCGAGGATTTAGCGGAAGCGCCTGCGAGGTAGGATATATGGTCATGGAAGGTGGAGATTTCCAGACCCTTGGCGCCGCGAGCATTCTCACAAAAAAAGTGGCAGAATGGAAGAAGGAGCCAAGGGAACGCTGGAATGGATACCGTATCTTTGAAGCTGCAAAAAATGGCGATGATTTATGTATTCATGCTATTGACGAGATGACGGACGTACTTGGGCAGGGCATTGCTAATATCTGTTATGTGCTAAATCCAGAGGTTGTCGTATTGGGCGGAGGAATTATGGCGCAGGAGCAATTCCTGAGAGGAAGGATTGAGACATCAATTGGTAAGTATTTGCTTCCAGAGATTGCCTGCCGTACAAGGCTTGCATTTGCAAAACATCGGAATGATGCCGGGATGTTAGGGGCATTCTACCATTTCTTACAGCGGCAGCATATTTGATTTAGGTGGTGGGCAACAATAGATTCCATGCGGATGCGATACTTCAATTGACCTGCCTATATGATAACTGTGATAGGGAAAAGGGTGAGGGATATGGAATATTATGTGAAATCTGTTGTGCCGATGATCGAATCGAATTATGATAATTTTACAACCGTGGAAAAGAACATTGCAGATTTTTTTATACAGAATCGCAAGAAAGTAGATTTTTCGGCAAAATCAGTGGCCCAAAAGCTGTTTGTATCGGAAGCTTCCCTGTCACGGTTTGCAAAAAAATGCGGTTATCGGGGGTATCGGGAATTTGTGTACCAGTACGAAAAGACTTTTGTAGAGAAGCAGGAATCCATTACGGGCAATACTAGAATGGTACTAAATGCCTATCAGGAACTTTTAAATAAGACTTACAGCCTGATGGATGAGGTGCAGATTGGAAGAATTGCAAAATACTTGAATAAGGCAGAAAGGGTTTTTGTATGCGGGACAGGAAGTTCTGGGTTTGCTTCCGATGAGATGGAAATGCGTTTTATGAGAATCGGCGTGGACATTAATTCTGTGAAAGATACAGATATCATGCGGATGCAGACCGTGTTTCGGGATAACAGGAGTTTGATTTTTGGTATTAGTATCAGCGGGGAACAGAAGGGAGTGCTGTATTTTCTCAGGGAATCTTATAAAAGAGGGGCAAAGACAGTGCTGGTTACTGCAAATAACAAACCAGAATTTGATGAATTTTGTGACGAGGTAGTGTTGGTTCCTTCCCTAAAGCATCTCAACCATGGCAATGTAATCTCGCCCCAATTTCCGGTACTGGTGATGCTGGACATCATATATGCCTGCTATGTGCAGCAGGATAAATACAAAAAAGAAACATTTCACGATCATACGTTACGTGCGTTGGAAGGAGTAAAAAATAATGATTATTAAAAATGTGAAAGTTTTTACGGAAGAAAAGAAATTCACGGAAGGTGGGATTGCCATTTGTGATGGACGGTTTGAGGAACCATCCCAGGTTCCACAGGATGCAGATGGAGAAATTATAGATGGGAAAGGATGCTATGCGATTCCTGGGCTGATTGATATTCATTTTCACGGATGTATGGGTTATGATTTTTGTGACGGTACCACGGAGGCGATTGCAGAGATTGCAAAATACGAGGCGTCTGTAGGCGTCACAGGAATAGCTCCGGCGACGATGACTCTTCCTGTGAAAGAATTAGAGCAGGTTTTGTCTGTTGGCGCTTCCTACAAAAAGGCGGCGTTACAGAAGAAAATGCAAGGGGCGGATTTGCTTGGAATCAATATGGAGGGACCGTTTATCAGCGCAGAAAAGAAGGGGGCGCAGGATGGCCGGAATATTATCTCCTGTAATCTGGAAATTTGCCAGCAGTTTTTGGACGCCTCTGAAGGGCTGGTAAAGTTTATCGGCATTGCCCCGGAAAAAAATAAGAACGCGCTCCAAGTGATTCAGGGGATCAAGCATAAGGTAAATATTTCCCTTGCCCATACCAATGCAGATTATGATACGGCAAAGGCAGCTTTTGATGCAGGGGCAAACCATGCGGTTCACTTATACAATGCAATGCCTGCCTTTACCCATCGTATGCCAGGGGTAGTGGGAGCAGTGGCAGACAGCCCTCATGTAAATGCGGAGCTGATCTGCGACGGCGTGCACATTCACCCTGCTGTGGTTCGGGCGACCTTCCGAATGATGGGAGAAGACCGGATGATACTGATTAGCGACAGTATGCGCGCGACAGGAATGCCAGACGGACGTTATCTCCTAGGGGGGCTGGAAGTAGAGGTGAAAGGAAAGCGTGCAACGCTTGTCTCCAACGGGGCGCTTGCAGGTTCTGCAACGAACTTGATGGACTGTATGAGGACTGCGGTCAAAAAGATGGGGATTCCCTTGGAAACTGCAGTGGCATGCGCAACGATTAATCCGGCAAAAGCATTGGGAGAAGATAAAAAATATGGCTCCATTGCCCCAGGGAAAAAGGCAAATCTCGTATTGTTGGACTCCGATCTGAATCTAAAGATGGTTTTAAAGGATGGGAAAAGGGTAATGGGAAATTGTAAAGCCCAATAAAAAATACCTGCTGGCACAAGGAAGATTGATGCCTGCGAGGTATTTGACTTTTGAGAGGAAGCACACCATGACCAATTTGAATCAGGAAAAAATAGAAAAGATGATAGGATTCCTGGAAGAAATTCGGGAAATGAAATCGGATGACCCAAAGGCTCAGAGCATCATTGGTGAAATAGAACAGGCATTGACACGACAAGCATATGGTTTGGTGTATGAACATCATAGGGAGCTGGATTCAGAACAAACAGAGAAGATGCTTCCGATGTTTATAGAAGTTGAGGATAAATCCTTTCATTATCTGGAAGGGGCTCCTTGGAATCTGCTGATTGAAGGTGATAACCTGCACAGCCTTAAAGTGCTGGAACAAGAGTATCTGGGCAAAGTGGATGCCATTTATGTGGATTTTCCTTATAATACAGAGTCCAGAGGGTTCCAGTACAAGGATGGCTATATTAACAGAAATGACCAGTTCCGCCACAGCAGATGGCTGTCCTATGTGGGGGAACGGATCCGTGCCGGGCGAAAACTGTTAAAGCCGGAGGGATGTATGATGATGTCCATTAATGAAAATGAATTGTTTGTCCTAAAGCTTTTATGTGATGAGATTTTCGGAGAGGATAATTATTTGACCATGCTGACCGTAAAGGTACGGCATGAAGACCGGATCTTAAAGGGGGATAAAGATTTTCATGAAGTGACAGAATTTCTTCTGTTTTACCAGAAAAGCCCCGCATTTAAAATTCAGAAAAGAACACAGGATAATACAGGGTTTCGGGATTATAATATAAAAATTACGGAGTTGACAGACCAGCCGAGAGTGGAATGGATGGGCAAAAAGCAAGTGCAAATATTTGAGCCAGGACAATATCTCATGGAACGGATTGAGGAATGTAAGGAAGGTTTAAAGAAAATCAGCGTTCGGGGAAGTTTAAAAGAAGGAAACAGCAGCGGAAGATTTTTTATGAAGCATTTGGCATCGCGGATGAAAACGGAACAGGGCTTTCTTTATAAGGTACCGGATATCGGTTCTGATGGACTGGGATACCGGTATTTTCGGATTCCAGAACAAAAAGAGCGGAGGGTAAATGCGGATTATTTTCAGGGAGTTCCGCAAAATCGCTTGGATCTAAAGTATGTGCCTTATCCGAATTATGTGGATTTTGAGGAAGCATTTAATTGCGTAGGCTGTGAGGGAGGTGTGGAATTTCGAAATGGGAAAAAGCCTTGTGACTTTTTAAAACATTGTCTTCACCTTGCGGGTGTTTCAGAAAAAAGAGATGCACTGGTTTTGGATTTCTTTGCAGGTTCTGGAAGTATTGGGGAAGCTGTGGCTCAGATGAATGCAAAAGATGGGGGAAAGCGCCGTTTTATTCTTTGTACCAATAACGAAGTGGGATTGCAGAAGCAAGAACAATTCCGCAAAGAGATTGGGATGGGGTCGAAAGAGTTTAAGGAATATTTGAAATGCCCGGATGAGCGCTGGGAAGACTTTGTAAGAGAGAATGGAATCTGTTCTGCTGTGGCATATCCCAGGCTGAAAAACGTCGCCCAAGGTTATCATTATGTATTGAAACGGCGTGAAGCCACGGTTGAGGGAATCCCCTTTAATTTAAAATATTACCGCACGGTACTTGTGCAAAAAAAATGACGTAAATCTTTTGTCTGCATATATTATTTTAAGGGCAAGATAAAATCTCTCTTTGCAGGAGTTTCCATCTTTGGCGGAACGTTTTAGTGATTTTCTTGCCCTCAAAACAATAAGCAGACAGGAGTTTTTTATGGGAAATTATGTGATAGTATCGTTGGAATTAAACCTGTTCTTTTTAAGGATTATGAAAGAGCATTCATTCTTTTTAGAAGCAGGATTTGTGGTAAAAGATGAGTTTTTTATCAAAAGATCCCAGTGGTTTCGGGAGCAGTTTGAGGACTTATTGAGAGAAACTACGGAAATCAGTCATGGGGCTGTGGGGCAGTCAGTGCTGAACTCCCAGGAGATTGTCACTTCGTATACAAAATTTGCGGAGGAAAAGACATGCAGATTGACAGGCATTCCCATTGATACAGAAATTACTTTGGCACAGCAAAATTTACAGGGCGGCTGTAATACCAGTTTTAGCCGTCAGATGTACAGAAGAGTCAAAAACATCAATCAAAGGGCGATTCGGCTGGTTCGAGGCTTAGTCGAATTAAAGGAAAAGATCCTTCGTGCCATAAAAAACTGTGAAATCTTTGCATTTCAGTATCCTCTTTTGGTGGAACATATTCTCAGGGAAGCAAAATTATACGGCAGTTTCTTGATGGAGTTGGAACGGCGGGGAAGCATATCCAGAAAATGTATGCGCAAAACTGAAATTTTCTGGAATCAAATTATGATGGAGCATTCTTGGTTTATACGCGGGCTGCTGGATCCATGCGAAGAAGATTTGATTGATACAGCAGACAATTTTGGGCATAAATTCTGTTATCTTCTGGAAGAGGCAAAGGAGATGGAATGTGCCCAAATTGGAGCGCTTGCAGAGAGAACTATAAAGCAGACAAAAGGAATTCAGGAATTTAAGGCAGCAGGGACCCAAGGCATTTTGAAATGTAAGATTCAATCTATGATCCTTCCCCTCCTTGCTGACCATGTTCTGCGGGAGGCAAATCATTATCTGAGAATTTTGGAAGAAGGCACAAACTATCAGGAAAACAGGGCATATGAAACCGAGAACATGGGATGTAACAGAGAAACATGTGAAACACGAAATACAGGATGCAGCAGAGAAACATGTGAAACACGAAATACAGGATGTAACAGAGAAACATGTGAAACACGAAATATGGGATGCAGCAGAGAAACATGTGAAACACGAAATATGGGATGCAGCAGAGAAACATGTGAAACACGAAATACAGGATGCAGCAGAGAAACATGTGAAACCAAATATGAAGGATGTACAGTAGAAGCTTGTGTAACAGAAAACACTGGAATCCAGTGTAAAACACATGAGACAGAACATGCAGAATGTACAATGGAAGCTTGTGCAGCAGAAAACAAGGGCGCTCAGAGCGAAACTTGTGAGGCAGAACAAGCAGCAAGTGCAATAGAAGCTTGTGTAACAGAAAGCACAGGAATCCAGAGTGAACCAGAACATGGGAAAAGTGCAATAGAAGCGCGCACGGCAGAACATGGGAAAAGTGCAATAGAAGCTTGTAAAACAGAAAACGAAGGATCTCAGAGTGAAATTTGGGAGATAGAAGACGAGGGGTGTTAATATGGAATTGTGTGAATACCCCAAACCAGAAAGAATCAGGAATTTTGAGATTGAAGCAATTTCTATTCCCATCGTATACAATAAGTATGGGGACCACGATCCAGATGGAATGATGTACGTGCTGCGAGAAGATGCCAAGCGGGTAAGGGAGGATGCCTTGCAGAAATTCCAGCAGGAGATCCCGCAGCCCAGTGAGCTGGTAAAACCATTGGTTTTGAGAATGAATTTGGGAGATACAATTCATGTGAAATTTTATAATTCCATGAATCGGGCGTTAAGCATCCATGTGCAGGGATTGGAATATGATGTCAAGGTATCAGACGGCGCCTATGTGGGAATGAACCCCAATACCACGACCAGGCATGTCATTGATTATTGCTGGTATGCCCAGAAAGAAGGGGTATATCTTTTCAGCGATATGGGAGATACCAGAAGCAGTGAGAAAGGAACCAATATCCATGGGTTGTTCGGAGTTATCATTGTGGAACCTCCAGAAGCATTTTGGCTAAACCCAGAAACTGGGGAGCCATTGGAAAGTGGGCTGTTTGCGGATGTGTATGCGCCAGGGCAGCCTGCTTTCCGGGAATATGCGGTCTTTTTCCATGACGAGCTGGAAATCAAAGACAAAGACGGCAATCCGCCAATGGACCACCGCACAGGCCTTATTTCTGCAACTACTGGAATCAGCTATCGTTCAGAGCCAATGCGCAACCGGCATCCTTTGACAGATAATCCAGCGGATTCTGGAGAAGATGTCTCCATGAGTTCCTGGACTTACGGGGATCCAGCGCCCCATGTTTTACCGGCATATGTGGGAGATCCCACAAAAATCCGGCTGATACATGGAGGCATCAAAGAAACCCATGTGTTTCATCTCCACAACCACCAGTGGAGGCTGGAAGCAGACAATCCCAACTCTGCCATATTGGATTCTATTACCTTGGGACCCCAGGAATGTTATACCCTGGATATCCTTCATGGCGCAGGAAGCCTTAATGGAATGATTGGAGACGCCATTTTTCACTGTCATCTCTATCCCCATTTCCATGAGGGGATGTGGTCTTTGTTCCGGGTGTTTGACAGATTACAGGATGGAAGCGGGAAACTGCCGGACAATACCCCGATACCAAGGCTGATGCCCCTGAAAGACCGGATATGCCCGCCCCCCAAAGATCCAAAACATCCGGGATATCCCAATTTTATCAATGGGCAGGTAGGTGCAGCTCCTTTCCAGCCGCCGCTTGGAGTGATTGATTCGGAAGGAAATAATAAGATTGAACCCACACCATTAGAGGAAGCCAATTTTGTAGAGGATTATGAGCCAGGGGCGCTGTATACTGATACCTGCCCTTGCCATACCGATAGCTGTAAGGAAAAAGTCAAGGTATTTGAACTTGCATTAGTTCAGGCGAAAATCACCTATAACAGTTATGGCTGGCATGATCCCCAAGGACGGTTTTTTGTACGCAAAGAAGAGCTGGAACGGCATGGAGGGCTTAAAAAATATATCCGCAAAGTTGAATGCGGGCAGATTCAGGCTGAGCCGTTGGTCATCCGTGCAAATGCAGGGGATTGTATTGAGATCCGCCTGACGAACCTACTGCCGGAATTTTTGGAGGGAAGCCCCTTTGAGCTAAAGACGATCACAGATATTGTAGGGGAACATGTCCATCTGGTTAAATTTGATACCATTGTATCTGACGGGGCGGCGAATGGATGGAATAACCTTGCAGGTGCAAGAAAATATGAGACATTGGTGGAACGCTTTTTTGCCAATACGCAGCTGAATACCGTATTTTTCCATGATCACCTCTATGCCAATTCCCACCAGTTCCATGGGGTATTTGGCGCGTTGATTATAGAGGAGCGGGGGGCGACTTTTCATGATGTGCGGACAGGCGAACCCTTAGAATCTGGAGTAAATGCCGTGATTCGCAGACCAGATGGAAGCTCATTTCGTGAATTTGCCTTGTTTGTCCATGATTTTGCGCCGCTGTTTGACAAGGAGGGAAAGCCGCTCAATCCCCCAAAAGTGCCAGGATCTCATGATGATCCAGGGGTAATGGGCATTAACTATCGTTGTGAACCGATGGTAGAGCGGCTGAAAAACGGGGAAGATCCAGCATATCTGTTCAGTTCCCTGGTGCATGGAGATCCGGCGACACCTATTTTAGAGACTTATCCAGGAGATGAAATGATCATCCGCCTGTTGGACGCCGCCCATGAAGAGCAGCATTCTTTTAACATGACAGGAATGTCCTGGCATCGGGAGATTGCAGATCCAATGTCTCCCCTTGCGGCATCTCAGACGATAGGAGTGTCAGAGGCGTTTAATATCCATATTGACAAACCATACGGGCATGGGGATTATCTGTATTACTTCGGAGGGATTGACGATGCCTGGCTGGGGCTTTGGGGGATTGTGCGTGCATATGACCGGAAACAGCCTTGTTTAAAGCCGCTTTGCAAAGGGAAAGAAAGTATTTTGCCGCTGCCGCCGTGCCCATCCCCAGGAGCAGTTGTCCGCAAATATGAGGTGGCGGCGGTTCAGACAGACATTTTATATAATAAATATGGAGATCACGATCCCAATGGATTGATTTTTGTGCCCCTGGAGGAACTGGAACTTGTCCTTTGCGGCAAGCACCAGCCGAAGCCCTTAATTCTCCGGGCGAATGTAGGTGATTGGATTGAAGTAACTTTGCACAACATGCTGGGACCGGCTGGGTCAATTCCTTACTTTGCTTATCCAAGCGTACCTTTAGATCAGGCGTACCAGCCTTCTATGCGGGTGTCTTTAAATCCTCAGTTTCTGCAATATGATGTATGGAGTGATTCTGGCATTAATGTAGGATTCAACCACAGGGAACAGACCGTGGGACCAGGGGAGAGTAAAAAATATCTCTGGTATGCAGATAAAGAGTATGGTTCTTGTATCCTGCAGTCTTTTGGTGATATGAGAAATCACAGATATCATGGATTGTTCGGCGCTGTGATTGTGGAGCCGCCTGGGGCAGAATGGTATCAAAATGGACGTGTGTTGAAAGGAAGCACACAGGAACAGGCGGTGATTACAGCGCCTTCCATTGACACCTTCCGGGAGTTTGTGGTATTTATCCAGAACGGAATCCGTCTGTTGGATGCACAGGGAGAATTGATTAAGACTGCACAGGGAGAAGGATTTGAGGATGAGGAAGTGGAACATGAGGATACGGGAGAAAAAGGTTACAATTATCGTTCCGAGCGGTTTGCCAATCGGCTGAAGCAAAACAATTGTATTGAAAAAGTGTTCAGCAGCCGCGTCCATGGAGATCCTGCAACGCCCATTTTCCATGCGCATAGTGGGGAGCGGGTCATCTTCCGTACCGTAATGGCGGCGGATAAGCCAAGGAATACCGCGTTTGCCATTCATGGGCATATGTGGAAAGAGCAGCCCAAAGACAGCCATTCCAGGGTAATCCCGCTTCAAGGGGGGATCAGTATCGGAAATCGGTTTGATATGGAACTTGAGGGAGGCGCCTCCTGTCCAGGAGATTACCTATATCGTTCCGGCGTCCTGAAATGGGATTTGGAATCTGGTATGTGGGGGATTTTCCGGGTAAAGAAACAGCGCTTTCGCGAAAGGTGCAGAGACGTTTGCCGTCGGGTGGCAGGCTGTATTTGCGGAAAGTAAATTGTAAACTTAGCCAATGGACGGCAGCCATTCAAAATATTGGCAAATTAGGTTGTTTTTTTGTGAATTTTGCTGTATATTAATAAAATAGAAAACAGGGAGGTCTTGCAGCAAGAGTATTCTCCCAGAAGCGAGTTTTGATACAAAAGAAAGGGGCAGGTAATTTTTATGAAAAGGTATAGGAGAAATTCATTTGAAGTGGAAGCAGAGGCATATGAAGTAGGAAAAAAAATGGAAGATGGTTTTTTGCCCTGGACTTCCATTGTAGTCAATGGCTGGGTTTCCACGGATAAGCTGGTTAAGGTAACAAGAGAAGACGGCACAGTGGTATGTCCCTTTATCCAGAATCGCAGAGGAATGATTTTTCTGCGGGAAGGGGATTATATCATTAAGGAACAGGATATGGAACGTCACGTCTGCGGAGCGGATAAGTTTGCAGACCGTTATCATTTAGTAGAAGAAGCGTAATTATTTACAGGGGTTCCCTTCTGTTAGAATATAGATCTGACAGAGGGGTTCCTTTTGTTTTTAGGAGAAAAATCATGTCATTACAGTTGATATTTGGAGGTTCCGGCAGCGGAAAATCTGATTATGTATATAAAAAAATTTTAGGGCAGTCTAGAGAGGAGCCAGACCGCACGTTTTTTGTTTTGGTGCCAGAGCAGTTTACTATGCAGACTCAGCGGGAGTTGGTAGGACGGCAAAAACAGCACAGTATTATGAATGTGGATGTAGTAAGCTTTAACCGTCTTGCATATCGGATTTTTGATGAGCTGGGCATGGGGAATTTGAATATCCTGGAGGAAACCGGAAAGAATCTGGTATTGCGCCGTGTGGCAGAACAACAGCAAGGAAATTTAATGCTTATGAAGGCAAGTATGAAAAAGACAGGATATATCAGTGAGATTAAATCTATTATTTCAGAGCTGACCCAATACCGGATTGCTCCAGAACAGTTGGACGTACTGATTACTCAAGAGCAGCAGCCGCCTTTGTTCCGCTATAAAATGCAGGATATCCAGACCATGTATCTTGGATTCCAGGATTATCTGCGTGGGAAATTTATTACAGCGGAAGAATTGCTGGAAGTGCTGTCCCAGGTAGCGGGGCAGTCAAAGCTATTGAAGGATTCGGTCATTGTGTTGGATGGGTTTACAGGATTCACGCCGGTGCAGTATCATCTTTTGGAGACACTTTTGAAGCTGACCGAGGAAATATTTGTGACGGTAACTCTGGATTCGCGGGAAGATCCGTATCTTAACAAGGGGGTACAGGAACTATTTTATATGAGTAAGAAGACGGTAGAGACACTGACATTCCTTGCAGCAAAGCAGCATGTGGAAATACGGGAACCTTACTGGGTGCCCCATAGTGAGAAAAGCCGCTTTGCCGCTTCCCCGTCCTTATTGTGGCTGGAACAGAATCTGTTCCGGGCAAAACCAAAAGTCTATCCCAGACAGGAAGCAAAAACAATCCATCCACATACGGAGAAAGAAAGAGAACTTGCTGAAAAAGGGGGGGAAGGCAGGGTTGAAAACAAAGCTGCAAAGCCTTGCACAGCTCAGGATATTTTCCTCTATTCCCTGCCCAATCCTAGGCAGGAACTGCATTTTATTGCACGAAAAATCAAAGAATTGGTGCGGGATCATGGCTATCGCTACAAAGACGTTGCCATTGTATGCGGGGATGTGGAGATGTATGGAAATTATGCCGGGGAGGTTTTTGGCGCTTATGGGATTCCATTGTTTTTAGATACCAGAAAAGATATTTTATTCCATCCTATGACAGAATTTTTAAAGAGGGTGCTGTTTGTAGTAGAACAGGATTTTTCTTATGAGGCAATATTGGGGTACCTGCGCTGCGGGCTTTGTGGGTTTGCACTGGAAGACATTGATATCCTGGAAAATTACGTGCTCGCTGAAAATATCCGGGGATTTTGCCGGTGGCAGAAAAAATGGGTGCGCCGAGGCAGGAACCACGACCAGGAGGAGTTGGATCTGGTTAATGGGATGCGGGAAAAGCTGGTGGAGCAGTTTACGCCTTTGCGGGAAGTATTCCGCAGACGGGAAGTAGAAGAGACAGAGCATGGGAATTCTTCCAAAACTGTGAAAAAAAAGAGGTATGCCACGGTACTGGAAGAATCCTGCAGGCTTTATGAATTGATGGTTTCTCTTAGGATAGAGGAAAAACTGCACGATTATGAAGAGTTCTTCCAGCAGGAGGGGGAATCGGCGCTTGCCAAGGAATATGCACAAATCTATAAAGTAGTAATGGACTTGATGGATAAGATGGTGGAACTTTTAGGTGAGGAGCGGATGAATATCCGGGAGTACAGGGAGATCTTGGAGGCAGGCATGGAAGCGGCTGCCATCGGTATTATCCCGCCAGGTTATGACAGGGTGGTGTTTGGCGATATTGAGAGGAGCCGTCTGTCTGATATCAAAATACTGTTTTTTGCAGGGGTGAATGACGGGCTGATTCCAAAAGCAGTGGAGCACGGCGGAATTATTTCCCAAGCGGACCGGGAGCTGTTTGCATTGAATAAGATGGAGCTTGCCCCTACAGACCGAGAGAGGAGTTTTATCCAGAAATTTTATCTGTATCTGAACTTGACAAAACCTTCGGAACAATTATACCTTACCTGGTTCCGGGTAAACCAAGAGGGCAAGGAGAGTCGGAGATCTTATCTGGTGGGGACAATCCAGCGTCTTTTTCCAGATTTTCTGCCGGAGCGGGTGGAAGAACAGCCAGGGCTTGCACAGATTGTGACGCCCAAAAGTAGCAGGAAATTTTTTGTGGAAGGGTTGAAAAGGGCGAAAAAGGGAGAACTTTTACCGGAATGGCAGGGTTTGTGCCAGTGGTATATGGGACAGGAAAAATGGAGGGATCGGATGCTTCCATTTTTGGAAGCCGCATTTTACCAGTACCAGGGGAAAACGATGGGCAGTCACATTACACGGGCGCTGTATGGAACGATACTGGAGAACAGTGTCACTCGCTTAGAGCAGTTCAGTGCCTGTGCCTGCAGCCATTTCCTTCAATATGGTTTGAAATTAAAGGAGCGCAGCCTGGGGGAATTTTCCCCTGTGGATATGGGGACGATGTTCCATGAAGTATTGGAACGCTATGCCAATGCTATGGAAGAGGCTGGCTACCATTGGTTTGACGTGCCAAAGGAGGAAGAAGAGCGCCTGATAAACCGTGCTGTGGAGGAAGCTTTGGGAGCGGGATTTGACAGTGTGCTGTTTCGGGAGGCAAGGACTACCTACCTGGTTGAACGGATAAAAAGAATTTTAAAACGGACGGTGGAAACCATTGCGCAGCAGATTAAAACCAGTCATTTTTCACCGGAAGGGTATGAGATCTCCTTTTCTTTTGTAGAGGATCTTGAGTCCGTAAATTTTACGCTGAGCGATCAGGAGAAAATGAGGCTGCAGGGCAGGATTGACCGGGTAGACACACGCAAAACAAAGGATATGGTCTATGTAAAGGTGGTGGATTACAAATCAGGCAATCGTGATTTCCAGTTACTGTCCTTGTACCATGGGCTTCAACTGCAGCTTGTGGTGTACCTCAATTCCGCAGTGGAACTTTTAAAGCGGAAGTACCCAGATAAAAATGTGGTGCCAGGTGGTATGTATTACTATCATTTAGAAGATCCCATGGTGGAAGGAGAAGCTGAAAAAACAGACGCGCAGATTCGGGAGGAGATTTTTGAAGAGCTGAAATTAAAAGGGGTCGCCTCAGAAGCGGAGGATGAGAGTGTAAGCAAGAAGGCAAAGCGTGCTGGGAAAGAAGAGTTTCAGATTTTATCTGGCTATGTAAACCATAAAATCCGGGAAATCGGGCAGAAAATTTTTGACGGGGAGATTTCGGCAAGCCCGTACCAATTGGGGGATGACACGGGGTGCGACTATTGCCCTTATCATGGAATCTGCGGATTTGACCCTGGAATACCTGGGCAAAAATACAGGAAACTGGAAAATATCAAGGATGATGCAGAGATTCTCAAAAAAATGCAGGAGGAGATGTAGCAGGATGGAAAAGAAATGGACAAAACAGCAGCAGCAGGTGATTGACCTAAAGAATCGCAACTTGCTGGTTTCAGCAGCGGCGGGGAGTGGAAAAACTGCAGTTTTAGTAGAACGTATCATTCAGAAAATTACCAGTTTGGAGCATCCGATGGATATTGACCGTTTGTTGGTTGTGACTTTTACCAATGCGGCAGCGGCAGAAATGAGAGAACGGATTGGGCTTGCCTTGGGAAAAGCGTTGGAGGTGCAGCCAGATAATATTCATTTGCAGCGTCAGCAAACGCTGTTACATAATGCACAGATTACAACCATACACAGCTTTTGTTTGTATGTGATAAGGAACTATTTCCATCGTATTGATCTGGATCCGGATTTCCGTGTGGCGGAAGAGGGGGAATTAAAGCTCTTAAAAAGCGATGTGTTAGATCAGGTCTTAGAACAATATTACCAGGAGGCTAACCCGGAATTTTTAACTCTCTCTGAAACCATTGCCACAGGTAAGACAGACCTGCCACTTAAGGAAACCATTTTAAGGCTGTTTGATTTTGCCATGAGTTACCCATGGGTGGACGAATGGCTGGAAGGGTGCACAGAACCCTTCCATGTGACAGGCATGGAGGAATTTGACCGCCTGCCCTTGACGACAGAATTATTGGAATATTTAAAAAATATTACTTGCCAATGGGCATTGCAGATCAAACAGTGTTATCATATCAGCTTGTCAGAAAATGGTCCGGCAGCTTATGAGGAATTGATGCAGTCAGAAGCAGCAGCAATGGAACAGATTGCACAAAGTGCAACATACCAGGAATATTATGAGCGCATCCGGGGATTTTCTTTTGGGCGCCTGCCCACGCTGCGCAAGTTTGCGGGAGATATGGCAAAAAAGGAACAGGTTCAAAAGCTGCGCAACGAGGTAAAGGATTCCGTAAAAAAGATTACGAAGCAGTTTTTTTTCCAAAACCCAAAAGAGATGCTTGTGGATCTGGAAAAATGCCGTCCAACAGTGGATATGCTGATTGAGGTGACATTTGCATTTATCCATGCTTTTTCCGAAAAAAAGCGGGAGAAAAATATTTTGGATTTTAATGATTTGGAACATTTTGCCTTGAAAATCTTGGTAGATGGACAAACCCATGAACCCAGCCGGACAGCCGCTGAACTTCGGAAAAATTATGATGAAATTATGATTGACGAGTATCAGGACTCCAACAATGTTCAGGAAACAATTCTGCGCGCTGTTTCAAAAGAATCAGAAAGCAGGTACAATATTTTTATGGTAGGGGATGTAAAGCAGAGCATTTATCGATTCCGTATGGCACGACCAGAGCTTTTTATGGAAAAATATACCACTTACACCCAGGAGGATAGTGTAAAACAGCGGGTGGATCTTCATAAAAATTTCCGCAGCAGACCAGAGGTTTTGGAGACTGTCAATGATATATTCCGTAAGATTATGAAGGATGATATTGGAAATATTACCTATGATGACCAGGCTGCATTATATCCGGGAGCGGTATTTCCCAAAGGGGAAAAAGGGATGTTTGATACTCGTTTGCTTGTTATAGAGCCGAAAGCAGAAGAGAAAGATCTGAAACCCCAGGAGCTGGAGGCAAGGGCTGTTGGAATGGAAATTCGAAACCTTATAAAAAGCCAATTTGTGACAGGGAAGATGCCAGGGGGCGATGACCCAGGGAAACTGCGCCCAGTGCGGTATTCTGATATTGTAATTTTGCTGCGTTCTCCAGGCAGTTGGGCAGATACGTTTGTAAAGGTATTGGGAGAGATGGGGATTCCGGCACGTGCAGCGGCAGGAACAGGATATTTCTCTGCGCTGGAAGTTCAGACAGTACTAAATTTATTGAGAATTCTGGACAATCCCAGACAAGATATTCCAATGGCTGCAGTCCTTGCCTCCCCGATTGCAGGGCTGACTGGGGAAGAACTTGCCATCTTGCGGATCCAGTACCCAAAAGAAAAATTTTATCAGGCAGTGCTGCATTATATGCCAGAACAGGAATTGTGCAAAGAGCCGCAGACGTCAGAAAGGTCAGAAGAATACTGCAAAAAAGGTGTTGCAGGGATGGAAAACAAAGAACCATGCAAAGATCCGCAGATGGCAGAAAAGCTGGAGGAAGGCTGTGTAAAAGAGGTTGTGGGGGTGAATGGGCAAGACTCATACGATGATGCGCAAAATGTGGAAAAGATCGAACTTCCTGCGCCGGCAAAACGAAAATTGGAGAAATTTTTGCGTTTGCTGCAGAAATTCAGAAAAAAGATCAGTTATACGCCGATCCATGAACTGTTATACCAGGTTTTGGAGGAGACGGGCTATCAGGCATATGTGTATGCGCTGCCAGGAGGGGAAGTAAAGAAGGCAAATCTGGATATGCTGGTGGAAAAGGCTGTGGCATATGAAAGTACCAGTTATCGGGGATTGTTTCATTTTATCCGCTATATGGACCAGCTTCAGAAGTATGAAGTGGATTTCCCATTGGCAGAGGGCGAAGAGGCAGAAGATGTGGTACAGGTTATGAGCATCCACAAGAGTAAGGGATTGGAATTTCCTGTCGTATTTGTGTCTGGGCTGGGAAAAATGTTTAATAACCAGGATGTGAGAGATCGCGTGGTACTTCATCCAGGATTGGGAATCGGCATGGACGTGACAGATATAAATCGGCGGTTAAAAACCCCAGGGCTGACCAGGCAATTTTTGTCCCGGAAAATTGCAATGGAGAATACCGGGGAAGAGCTGCGTGTTTTGTATGTGGCAATGACCCGTGCAAAAGAGAAGTTGATTCTTACAGGAATTTTGAAAAAAGCAGGGGAGAAGCTGGAACAGTATGGAGTAAATGTGAAAAAAGCACAAGAAGGGCAGGAACGATCTGTGCAGGAAGGACAAGAGAGTATTTCTTTTCTGAAACGGCTGAATGCCAATACATTCTTCCAGTTTATCTTGATGGCGTGCGCCGCTTATCCTCTCAAATATCCTGCCGTCCTAATTCGCCAGTCTGACCTTGAAGGCATCCAAGAAGCTCATTTGGCAGAGGAAGGGCTGACCAAAATAGAATTGCTTGCAAAGCTTAAGGAGGCGGATCCATTTTGGGAACAGGAGGTGGCAAGACGGTTATCTTACCAATACCCCTATGAGGAAGAAACTACCATGCGTACCAAAGTTTCCGTGTCAGAATTAAAACATCGCGCGATGGATAAGCGAATGGAAGAAGAACAGATGGAACAGGTTTTTCAGCAAGAGATTCAAAAAGTGCATGATACAGAAACTTTCCAAGGAGAAGGGCAGGGTATGGAGGTTTTCCAGGAGGAAGGCAAAGAAGCGTATAATATAGAAGTGTTCCGGGAAGAAAACAAAGAAGAGAGCCAGCAGGAGAGTTATATTCCTGCATTCATGCAGGGAGTCCAGGAAGAGAATATAGGAGCCAGGCGAGGAACGGCAATGCACCGGGTACTGGAATGTTTTGATTTTACCAGGGAACCGAACACGCTCAAGGAACAGTTAGATAAGATGGCAGAACAGAAAAAAGTGGAACAGACGCTTTTGGATTTGGTTTATCTGCCTTCCTTAAAGAAATTTTTGCACAGTCCTTTGGCGAAGCGTATCAGGAATGCGGCATGTCAGGGGAAGCTGTACAAGGAAAAACCTTTTGTTATGGGAAAGCCTGCGAAAGAAATGTTAAGGGAAAGTGAAAGCCAGGAAATGTTATTGATTCAGGGAATTGTTGATGTTTTTTTCGAGGAGCCAGATGGAATTGTATTGTTGGACTATAAGACTGACAGAGTGGGTTCTGAGAAGGAATTGGCAGACCGATACCAAATTCAGTTAGAACTGTATCAGGAGGCGATTGAACGTGCCACAGGAAAAACAGTGAAGGAAAAGCTTTTGTATTCCTTTTGTCTGGGGAAGGCTATCACTGTGTAAAGGCAGCAGAAATCAGAGATTTGTATGCGTGCCATACCAGCAAAAGCAGACCCAATCCCATGGAGAGCCTCGCAAAAGCGATTCTTGAATCTTAGGACAGTATTTCGAAAAGGAACAAAGAAAGGGTTATCAAATGAAATTAAGACTTATTTTGGCATCTTCGTCTCCCCGCAGAAGGGAACTGTTAAAACAGATTGGTGCAGAATTTGAAATTTTTCCGGCTCAGGGGGAGGAAGTGATAACTTCTGTTAAACCAGAGCAAACAGTATTGGAATTGTCGCGCCAAAAGGCGCAGGAAGTGGCAGATTGCCTGCTTAGTTCTGGGGAAAGGCAGGAAGAAAAAATTTTTCAAACGGGAGAAATTGAAAAGACCCTTATTTTGGGGGCGGATACGGTGGTTGCCTTCGGAGGTAAAATCTTAGGGAAACCCAAGGACAGAGAGGATGCGATACAAATGCTCCAGATGCTTTCTGGCAGTACACACAGCGTATTTACAGGGGTGACAATTGTGGCTGCAGGCGAAGGAGGGCAAAAGGCTTATTCTTTTTATGAGGAAACAAAAGTGACCATGTATCCTATGCCCATGCCTGAAATTTTATCCTATATCCAGACAGGCGAACCTATGGATAAGGCTGGCGCTTATGGCATTCAGGGAAAAGGCGCCGTTTATATTGAGAGGATCCAGGGAGATTATAACAATGTTGTAGGGCTTCCTGTGGCAAGGATTTTCCAGGAAATGCAAAAAACAGGCATTGATATTTTGCATCATTCATAATATCATAGAAGAAAAATGGGAGGTGTGAGTGTATGAACGAATACGATGAAATTTGTTTGGAATATTTTCTGGAACACCAGTCTCAGATTTATGACGAAAAGGTGGCGGAAACTCTTGAGGAGGCAGAGGCATTCTTAGAAGATTGTATCGCAGTTGTGTGTAAAGATATCCAGGAAGTGCGGGAATATTTTGAGGAGGAGGGCGCTGACATTGCCCAGATGAGCAATGAAGACTTGGAGGAAGCCTCTGAAGTATTTTCACTGCCAGATGGCAGGTTTCTTGTCATATAGGAAATTTCCTATATGAAAAAAATATACGCACTCGCACAAGCCGACGGCGTTCTTACTGCGGGATGCGGACCAGCACCGCTGGCAAAAATAAATCCGCACTTATGTAAGAAGTAACATGAGAAATGGAGAAAAGTATGACAAGTTATGATGTGATTATTGTAGGAGCAGGACCTTCTGGGATTTTCTGCGCTTATGAGTTAATTCGGCAGAACCCGAAACTTCGGGTGCTGATGATAGAGAAGGGAAGGCGTATTGAAGACCGGCAGTGCCCAAAGCGTAAAACAAAGGTTTGCGTGGGATGCCGTCCCTGTTCCATTACCACCGGGTTTGCGGGCGCCGGAGCTTTTTCTGATGGAAAATTATCCCTTTCTCCAGATGTAGGGGGAAATCTGCCAGAACTTCTGGGCTATGAAAAAGCAGTAGGGTTAATTCGGGAATCGGATGAAATTTATTTAAAGTTCGGTGCAGACACCAATGTCTATGGCATGGGAAAGGAAAAGGAACTTCGTGAGATCCGCAGGAAGGCAATCAATGCAAATTTAAAGCTGGTGGAATGCCCAATTCGACATTTAGGAACGGAGGAAGGATATAAAATTTACAGCCGCCTGCAGCAACATCTTTTGGAACAGGGCATTGAGATGAAATTCCAAACGATGGTGGAGAATATTCTAGTGGAAGATGGGAGGGCTGCGGGAGTCACAACCAAAAAGGGAGAGGCTTTTTATGCAAAAGAAATTGTCTGTGCCATCGGAAGGGAAGGTGCAGACTGGTTCAGCCATGTCTGCAAAGAACATAAGATTGAGACAAAGGTTGGAACGGTAGACATTGGTGTCCGGGTGGAAGTCCGGGATGAAGTGATGGAATTTCTCAATGAGAACCTGTATGAAGCGAAGCTGGTATACCATACCCCTACCTTTGATGACAAGGTGCGCACATTTTGCACCAACCCATCTGGGGAAGTGTCAACAGAGTACTATGAGGATGGGCTTGCTGTGGTAAATGGACATGCCTACAAATCCAATGACTTAAAAACCAATAACACGAACTTTGCGCTATTGGTTTCCAAGAATTTTACAAAACCTTTTAAGACGCCAATTGAATATGGCAAACAGATCGCACAGTTATCCAACATGCTTTGCGACGGCAGGATCTTAGTACAGACGTTTGGAGATTTCCGCAGGGGCAGGCGGACGACGGAAGAGCGGTTGTGCCGCAATAACCTGATTCCCACATTGAAAGATGCGGTGCCAGGAGACCTTTCTTTGGTCTTCCCCCATCGGATTATGGTTGATATTGAAGAAATGATTTTTGCTTTGGATAAAGTAACGCCTGGGATTGCCAGCGATGAGACACTGCTTTATGGTGTGGAAGTTAAATTTTATTCTAATAAAGTGGTGGTAAATCAAGATTTTGAGACAAATGTTCCTGGTCTGCGCGCAATCGGCGATGGAGCTTCCGTCACTAGGGGATTACAGCAGGCGTCGGCAAACGGCTTGAGCGTGGCACGCAGTATATTGCAAAGAGGATAAAACAGATGAGGTTACAAATGAAAACGAGTAAAAGATTGAAAATTATGGCAGTATGCGTATGGATGGTAATAAACCTGTGCGGATGTAAGTTTGGGGATGCCAAAGTAGTTGTCAGTTCTGATTTTACGGACAATGAGGTGTTTAAAATTCGTGAAGAAATCTGTACGCTGCCCCAAGCGAGGGTGATCTTAACAAATTACCAGAATATGTATGCGACGGTGTATGATATTGATTTGTGGAAACATGATTTTAAAGAACATGATTTGGAAACCTATGTGAAGGATTTGACAATTTCCAGGCTTGCGCAAATTATGGCAATGGATTATCTGGCACAGGAAAAAGAGATTTCTCTGACAGAGGAGGAGAAGTCAAAGATTAAAAAAGCTACAGAAGAATATTACAAATCTTTAAATCATGCAGAAAAGGAATATATGCAGGTAAAACAGTCTGACATTGAAAAATTGTACACACGATATGGGCTTGCCAATAAATTATATACCTTTCTGACACAGGGAGTAGATGGAGAGGTCAGTGATGAAGAGGCAAGGGTCATGGAGGCACAGCAGATCTTTGTCACAGATAAGAAAAAGGCAAAAGAAGTGGCAGAACAGTTAAAAGCGGGAAATGATTTTCTTACGGTGGCAAATTTATACAATGAGGCAACAGAAACAGATGTTTTTTTTGGGAAAAATGATGTGTCAGAGGAAGTGGCAAAAAAGGCATTTGCACTGGAAAATAACCATTTGAGCGGAAAAATTAAGACAGACAAAGGATATTATTTTATCAAATGCATCAATCATTATGACCAGGAAAAGACAGATGCAAACAAATCTGTGATTTTAGAAAACCGCAGAAAAGAAGCCTTCGATGATGTCTATCAAGAATTTTTGACAGGTCTTTCCTCTGAGTTTAACGAAAAAACATGGGAGAAAGTTACAATAGAGATCAATGAGGAAGTGAAAACAGACAGTTTTTTTCAAGTATATGAGAAATACTGTAAATGGTAGTATGAGGAGTAAAGACAGGCTATTTACTTAGGTATAGGAAAAATACTGTAAATGGTAGTATGAGAAAACAAAAACAGACAGTTTACTTAGATAGATCTGAAATACTGTAAAATGTTGATATAACATAAAAACGGATGGCTGGGACATGAAAGATGATTGAAACAGGGTATGGTGTTTTCTTAAGGAATTATCCATAGTTTGTATTAGAATCTTTTTGTGTCCCAGCCTATTTTGATCGTTGGCATAGTTGACAAATACAAACTACTGTGGTAGTATAACAACATAAAACTACTGCAGTAGTTTGAGGAGGATAAGTAAATGGATGGAAAATTATTTGATTCGGAATTAAAAGTCATGGATGTGTTATGGAAGGAAGGTGATGCCACAGCAAAACATATTTCAGACGTACTCAAAGAAGAGGTGGGCTGGAATATGAATACAACCTATACGCTGATTAAAAGATGTATCAAAAAGGGTGCAATCAAGCGTTCAGAGCCAAATTTTATGTGTCATGCATTGATTCCCAAGGAGAAAGTACAGGAGAATGAGACGAATGAGCTGATCAATAAAATTTATGATGGTTCTGCTGATAAGCTGTTTGCAGCTTTGCTTGGAAGAAAGAAGTTATCCACAGAGCAGATCGAAGATTTGCGGAAAATTGTGGGGGAATTAGAATGAGGTGTTTGACATGGATTTATGGGACATGAGCGCTGCAGGGAGTATTGTTATTGGTGTAATTATTATGATCCGCAGTTTGTTTCGGGATAAATTACCAGGAAAAGTATTTCAGATTTTATGGCTGGTGGCGCTTCTGCGGCTGCTGGTGCCATATTCGATTCCCTTTGCGGGGAGTATTTATTCGCTGGCAGGCAATTGTCATTTGGTTTTGGATATCTTTACAGGTGATGGAGCAGGAAATGGTAATTTAGCTTCCGATCTTATAGGAAGCCAGATAGAGAATGCTAATTCAGCTTCCGATCTCACAAGAAGCCAGATGGAAAATGGTAATTCAGCTTCGAATCTCATAGGAAGCCAGATGGAAAATGGTAATTCAGCTTTTGATATTCATTCAGGCAAAAGGGGAGAAGATGCCTTGTCTTTTTTTAGACAGGGACAGGAAAGCATAGCAGAACTGGTTAGGGACAGAAACACTGAAAAAGTGGGAGCAAAATCAGAACAAAAGGAATCTGGCAAGGCAGAAGAATCTGAGGTACTGGAACAACCGGAACCGGCAGGAATTTATTCCAAAGATAGTGTTCCAGTGTGGAGGTATCTTTATTTTACTGGTGCCTTTGTATGCGCGTTGTATTATTTGATTACCTATGTCCGGTGTTACAGGGAGTTTCAGACCTCCCTTCCTGTGGAGGAATCACTGGTTACAGAATGGAGGGGTTTTTTTCCAATCAGGCGCAGGGTATGTGTCCGCCAGTGGGATAGGACTATATCGCCTTTGACTTATGGCGTATTCCATCCAGTGATCCTGCTTCCCAAGGAATTGGCACAAGAAAATTCTGAGCAGTTGAAATTTATATTGGCGCATGAGTTTATGCATATCCGGCATTTGGATGCGGTAAAAAAGATTTTATTGGTTCTTGTCTGTTGTGTACATTGGTTCAATCCACTGGTATGGGCAATGTGCGTTCTTGCAAATAGGGACTTAGAATTGTCTTGTGATGAGAATGTCGTAAAGTATTTTGGACTGCAGGCACGTTCAGCATATGCACATACGCTTATCCGTATGGAGGAACAGAAAAATATTCGGATGAATTGGGGAAATTGTTTTAGCAGAAATGCAATGGAAGAAAGGATTGTTGCGATTATGAAAATGAAAAAGGATTCAATCAAAGCATGTGTACTGTCAGCGGTATTGACAGCAGTGGTTATCGTCATGTTTGCCACATCTGCCAAGGGCGAAGTGCAGGCAGACGAGTGTGTAACAGTGAGCGAAACGAATGAACAGGGCGAAATGCCAGGCAATACTTGGGAAACAACAGAAAACGTGAGTGCAAATGTAGAACAATATCATGAATATCGTCAATATCAAGGGGAAAACACTTGCGAATCAATAGAAGTTGTGAGTGCAAATGTAGAACAATATCAAGGGGACAACACAGAGCAAGTAACAGAAAACATAAATGTAAATATAGAACAAAATAAGGGAGACAGCGCTGGGCAGGTAACAACATACTTGGAAGATGATATGATTGTGTCTTCCAGCGTAAGCGAGGGAGACAAGGCGCCAGAAATTCCAGCAGGGTATGCTGCAGCAGGCATCACTGCGAACTCCAAAACGGGAGATTGGGAATATGAAGGCAAACCGATTGCTGTCCTATATGATAAAGGGAATCCCCGATCGCTTGATAATGTATCTTGTTTTTTCACGTCTGACGTCTCAGGAAAAGAGGCAGCATACATCCAAGTGTGGTGGGATGCTGAAGGGATACAACATGTTGTAAATTTAACAGAAAAGCAAATGAAAGAATTGTTGAAAAACCAAGGAATTACATACTAATATCTAAATAAACAACCACCTTTCGCAGAAGGAATCTGTGTGGAAGGTGGTTGTATCTCATATATGGGGCTGTCGCACGAATATATTTTTTGTGCATGTTGTTTACATTGCGAAGCAATGCGAACCTTTTGAACGAATCATAACTTGTAATTTATGTTAGTGCGACAACCCCTTATAAATTTTCTACATTTAATAACTTGCTCATCTCGTCTACCATGTTGTTGATTGCATTTGCCTGTGTAGCAACTTCAGCAGTGTCATCCGCATTTCTTCCAGCCATTGCATTGATAGAAAGGAACTGTTCATTTTCATTTCTAATACTCTCGGCAATACTCTGATTGATGGATATTGTTTTGCGGATAACCTCTGCTTGTTTATTGTGGGCTTCGCTCATGGTGGCAATTGCGCTGACGGAGACGTTGAGTAGTTCTGTCGTATCTTGAATGCTGTGGAATACGTTTGCAAAGTATTCATTTTGTGTGCCTAATTTGGAGGTGTTTTCTTCAATTTGTAATGTAATTTCCTTTACATTATTCTGTACCCGGTCAATAACAGATTTTACTTCGTTTAAGGAATTCTGCGTGCTGTTAGCGAGACTTCCTACTTCCGTTGCTACTACGGCAAAGCCTTTGCCTGCTTCGCCGGCTCTTGCTGCCTCAATGGACGCGTTTAACGCCAGCAAATTTGTAGATTCTGAAATTTCACTAATCAGATTTAAGGTGACGTCTATCTCTTGTACTGCGTCAGATAATTTCTGTGCAATATCAGTTGTGGTATTCATAGAGTTTGATACTTCGCCATTGATCTTATGTAAGTCGTTGAGTAGTTGTTTATTTTTGAAAGAATTATCTAATAAGTCTCTGGAAGCTGCTTCCACCTTCTCTACATTGTCGGCAACTACAGCTACCCATTTATTTAATTCACTAAGATTTTCTGTGCCTTCCTCTGTTTTGGAACCGAGCATAGTACTGCTTTCTACCAACTGTTCACTGGTAGCCGCTAATTCTTCTGCCGAGGAACTTTCGTTTTCCGAAATCTTAGAGAGAGAACTGCCAGCTTCCTGTAATCTGCCTGACAATGTCTGTACGGAATCCAGGATATTCATGACTTTTTCATTGTTGCGTTCCATTTCACCTTTCTTGGCGTTCACCAGGATATGGCTCACCAGATAAGTCAATATTGCAATAAAAAATAATGTCAGCACGAGGCATACAATGCGTGCAATAATATTGGGTATAAATAAGGAATCCCGTACAGGAAGTAAGGTATCGCCACTGATAAACCATGAAACGGCTAAAGAAGCGGAGATTTCCAGCGCTGTTATCAGTACAATTCTGACATCCAGAAAAAGTGCTACGGCTATTACGAACAATAATGCATAACCCCAAAATTCTGTTGACGGAATCATGTAAAGGATAAAATTAAATTGCACAAACATTATAATAACCAGAAATAATTTGGCAGCTTTTAATTTTGAAGAAGAAACATATCCTTCCACAAAACCCGTGCGCACAAAATAGATACCCATACAAAGATAAATCAGGCATGTGACGTCAAATATTACAAGAGCTGTCCAACTGACGGTCGGGAAAAATCCCAGAAACTTTTCTGTCGTATAAAGTAAACCTGCACATTGACACGCGCCGGGCACTAACAATAGTATCAGTACATATACTTTATTGATATATTCATCCAGCGCTGACTTATAATTTTTTTCAATTTTGCCCATAAATATTCCTCCCGAAAAAAATCACGTTTATAGAAAATTTTTATAACCTCAGAGCTATATTTTTGTCAATTTATGAAATTCTACTTGTAATAAAAAGGGCGATGCAAACAAAACTTGGCAAATGGATTTGGAGGATTCTTATGGATAAGGAAGATATTTTAAGAAAAGCACAAGAAGAAAAGAATGATGAGATGGAGATTCAGATTCGGGACAAATCTATGAAATGGACTTATGTTTCAATGGTTATTGCTGCCGCTATCTTTTCCTTTATTAGAGATATGCAGGACTACCCAATGATGGACTTAGCGGCTACGGTATCTGTTTCAGTGGCTGTCGGAAACTTTTACAGGTATGTGAAATGCAAAGATAGATCAAATTTATTCATTGCAATCGTTATGTCTGTAATTTTTGTTTTTTCTACAATCCGATTTATTATGGGGCATTAAATCTTACTAATAGAAATTTTAATTACTTTAGTAAGGCGGTGGCAATTTGGACGATAAACTTATATTAAAAAATCATTTGAGGGAAGCAAGGACAGAAAAGAAATTGTCGCAAAGCCAGCTTGCAGAAATGGTGGGTGTTTCCCGTAACACAATCAGTTCCATTGAAACAGGGCAATTCAGTCCTACGGCAAAGTTGGCGCTTATATTATGTATTGCACTTGACAAAAAGTTTGAAGAATTATTTTATTTGGATTATACTAGAGGGAGATAGGCAATCGTTTGATCTGGCAGATCATAAATGACGCCAGGGAAACCGGCTACCAATCTATGCTTCTGGATACGCTGCCTTTTTTAGAGAGCGCGATACATATGTATAAAATGCATGGATTCTATGAGATTGAAAGTTATAATGACAGCCCGATGGAAACGTCTATCTATATGAAGCTGGATTTATAATATAGTATTTAGGGCAAGTAGTGGCAATGGCGAGTGGAAGTTAGGAGAGGTTATATGTTGAGACTAAGACCGTACAAGGCTTATGATGCGCAGATAATCACAAAGTGGCTGAAAGATGAATTTGCGTTTCGTCAATGGAGCGCGGACCGATATGAGAATTATCCAATCACCCCGGAGGATATGAATTGTTATTATGACACAGACAGCAGTAACCCGCGGATTTGGGGTATGACGGCATTTGATGATACAGGCATTGTCGGGCATTTCACCATGAGATTTCCGAATGAAAGCAGTTATGACGAAATACGACTGGGCTTTGTGATTGTCGCTGATAAAAAACGCGGGAAGGGATACGGGAAAGAAATGCTTGCCTTGGCAGTTAGGTATGCGTTTGATTTTGTTAAGGCAGATAAAATTTCTTTGGGGGTTTTTGAGAATAATACAGCCGCTTTCGCTTGCTATAAGTCTTGCGGTTTTAAGACGGTTGCATTTGCTATCCCGGAGAGTTATAATTGCATGGGAGAGACTTGGAATTGTATCGAGATGGAATTGAGTAGGAAGGATTTTGAGAAACTTCAAAAGAATGAATATAATAAGGAATACGCCTGAGTGCTCTTTTAAATAAGTCGATGGAAAATCATTACTTAAATGGTACAGTTTTCGAGATTGATGGAAGTATACAAAAGATTTAGCAGGAAGGGCTGCTGGAGCTTAATATCGGTAAGGTATCTGATTTGATGTATGTCAATGTGCATATGTCGTACTGGTATTCTCAGTATGATAAATGGAAGGATTCTGGAAGAACGTAAGAATGAGTATCCGAAGCCGCGTGATGTGGATAAGAAATTAAAAGAGACAATCGCCCCATGTCGCTGGCTATCGGAACGCGGAAGATATACATTAAGCCTTGAGGCGGGTCTTTTGAACAATGATAGCTTCGAGGAATATAATATGTTAGGAAATGGATATGACTGGGAAACAGTTGTATGCGCATTTCTTGAGGACAATATGGCACAGTTGGAAGGGCAGTTTGCTTTTGACTGTGAAGCAGATACTTTTTCAATGCAGTCAAAGACGAAAAAGCCGTTGAAAGAGTTTGCATTTGCTTTCCGTGAATTTTTAAAAGATACAGATAGATTTGAAGAACTTTTGAGCCAGCTAAAAAATGAGAACTAAAAATAAGTCAATATAGGCAAAAATAGGAAATTATGCTATAATGTGACATATTATTATTAAATGGAGGAGATGCAACATGAGCCATATCGCATGGAATGATAGTTATGATATCGGTGTGGACTTTATTGATAAGGAACACCAAGTGCTTTTTTCTACTATGAATAAACTGATGAGTCTCAGCGAACGCGAGGAGAAGAATGAACATGTATGCCGGGAAGGAATTAAATACTTGAAAGGGCATACCGATAAGCATTTTGAACATGAAGAAGAGTATATGCAGTCTATTGGTTATAGTGATTATGAAATACACAAGCGCCTGCATGATGATTTTCGGTTTAAGACAATACCGGCATTGGAAGAGGAGATGGAAAGCGCCCAATATTCCCCGGATTCTATCCGACATTTTTTGGGCGTTTGTGTCGGATGGGTGATTTCCCATACGCTGACCGAGGATCAGGCAATTGTAGGAAAGACAGGCAGTAAGTGGGGCGACATTCCCAAAGAGGAAGAGAAGGAGGCGCTGGAGACAACAATTATACAGCTCGTGCAGGAGATGTTCCAACTGAAAGCCAAGATGATCAGCGGGCAGTATGCAGGAGAAGACTTTGGCAAAGTATTTTGCTGCCGAATGGTTTACAGCGGTGAGAAGAAAGAGCGCTGGCAGATTACGCTTGTCTTTGAAGACAGGCTTTTGCTGAAAGTTATCAGTAACATACTGAATACGGAATACCCGAAAGTGGACGACATGGTGCTGAATGTTACGCGCTATTTATCGCGGCAGTTCTTGGAGCAGATCCGGGAACGTATTCCTGCATTCGACCTTATGACGCTGGAGGATGAAAGTTTGCTGACCCATGAGCAGCTTTTGAAAGCATTTGAGCGAGAGCATCCTTCCTGTAGCTTGCTATTCAGTACGGAGGTGGGATATTTTGCATTCAGCGCGGTATCTGCCGAGCCTCTCAGCGGCAAGATTGTCTCAGAAATCAACCATCAGAACGCTATGAATGCGGTCAGGGATTATCTGGTGAAAGAGAACAAGGAGCAGGAAAAGCGTAAGTTTAAGATTCTTGTGGTGGATGATTCGGAGTTTATACTTGGCAGATTGCGCCAGTTATTGTCAGACAAGTACGACATACTGGAGTCTAATTCCAGCATATCTGCGATAAAAATGATAGCCTTAAACCGTCCGGATTTAGTGCTGCTTGATTATGAGATGCCAATCTGCGATGGAAAGCAGGCATTGGAGATGATTCGTTCCGATAAAGACATTGCGGATATCCCGGTAATGTTCCTGACCGGCAGAGGCGACAGGGAGAGCGTCAAGAATGTGAAGGCGTTGAAACCGGAAGGATATTTATTAAAAACAATGCCGGAAGACTTTATCTTGAAAACAGTAGACGATTTTTTTGCAAATAAAAAATAAAGACAGGTTTTATTTGCAATCAGGAATATGAGACAGGATGTAGAATTAGAATGGGGCTGTCGCACTAAATAATTAGTGCGCAGCTCCTTTTCTGTACAAAAAATTACAGCCGGACTTCGAAAAGTCCGGCTGTTGGTGTAAAATATAAGTATGCGAAAACCTATATATTTACATCAAG